>JADFMC010000280.1 GCA_022564085.1 Fidelibacterota bacterium
CCGGCCGGCGCCGAAGGGTGTCAGTAATGGGGCGTAAGCCCCCGCCAGGGAATGGGAGTCCCCGCCCGGCCTGCTGGTTACCGGCATTCCGGACCTATGTGCCGTGAACGACTAGGGCTACCCTGGGGCTTTCTCACCCTAATGCGGCCGATGTAATTTTCCGGTCTCATGGATATTCTCGGCTACTCATTATACCTAGGCGGTATTTTCCTGGCCGCTGTTTTGGGGGCCTTGCCGCCCTTATTGGGGCAATGGAGCGATAGGCAGCTCCATCGCTTCGTGGCGTTCGGGGCAGGCACATTCCTCGGGGCGGCTTTTTTCCACCTGATACCTCAAGCCCTGGACGTCTATCCCGGCCTCCTCACCAATTTCGCCCTGCTCTCCGGTTTTATGCTGATGCTTTTTGTAGAGCGGGTGTTGGTCAGCCATCGCCAGCCGGACGGGAACGCGGCAGTGCTCCACCGCCATCAGGTGATGAGCCTCAGCACCTTCATCGGACTCAGCCTTCACAGCCTGATGACCGGTTTGGCCCTGGGCGCCGGCCTCAGTCGCAGCGGCTCGGCCCCCATCATTTTCCTGGCAATTGTCAGCCACAAAAGTGTAGCCGCATTTTCCCTGGCAACCGTATTTCGCCTCTCGGAGCTATCGTCCCGGCGCAGCCTGGTTTATCTAGCGCTTTTCGCCGTCATAACGCCCATCGGCGCACTCCTGTCCCTGCCTCTGATGAATGTGTTGACAGAAGTGCATTTGACCATACCCAATTCCCTGGCGGCGGGGTCTTTCATCTATGTGGCCACCATGGACTTGCTGCCCGAAGCTTTCCACGATCAAAATCGGCGCGTCCGCACTTTTATTTTCCTGAGCGCCGGTATCCTGCTGATGCTGGGTCTGGGCCTGCTGGGTATCTAGTCCAACCGGACCCGCACCCAACTATTGTCGTAATACTCTGACCAGTGGGTCGAAACGGGACAGATCGGTCTTGTACGCGTCGTAGGAAAATACGCAGATGGCCCCGTATCCCCGCTGCCGGGCCTGGCGGACTTTGCGCGCCGCCGCTGCCGGGCTCTGATTGTAAACCGCCACCCCCATGATTACGCCATTGCGGTAATGTTCCGGCAGCTCGGCGGCAATGCCATCCAGGTGCTGCCGGTATTCATCCAGCCCCACGGCGTAATTCATCGGTAGCGCATAGTCCAATATGCCGTCGCGCAGCCAGGCGGCCCAGTCCTGGTAATACTTGTTACGGGCCTCCCGGGCGTCCGGCTTGACTGCCGATGTAAGCAGAACTTCCTTGCCGCTGATAGTGATGATGGCATGCAGGGCTGTCACCAGGCTGGTGATTTTCTGCCGGCGGTAATCGTTCCACAGTTCGGCCTGCTCGGAAAGTATAATATCACCGCTGGTGGCCCTGTACCGGCCTTTGTCCAGTTGGCGGGGATCGAAATTGTAGCGTCGGCGGAAGACACCGATCCCCTCCTCATTATAGCCATAGTCGAAGTCGAAGTACCGGCTGTAATCCAGGTGCAGGCCGTCTATATTGTAATTCAGGATTAACTCGGTGAAAACCGCCTGGAGATAATGGTTGACTTCGGGATGAGTGGGGGCCAGATATATCCCTTCGAATGCGCCATCCCTGGGGGCTGCCAGATCTATATTGCGCTGGGCTCGTCCGGCGGCATCCACTTCCTGCCATTCCGGGTGCAGATGGTACACGTGGGTCCGGTCCGCTGGCGGCCGACGGGCGGACCAGATTAAATAGGTGGTCACCCAGGCGTGGACGTTCAGGCCCAGTTGATGGCCCCGCGAGACGGCATATGCCAGGGGATCGAAGTCACGCTCTCGGATCCGGTCGCTCCGGGGAACGATTAAAGAGTTGTAGTAGGCATCACCGCGACCCCGGACCTGTACGAAAACATGATTGAAACCGCTTTCACTGGCGAAGCTCAGGGCGCGGTCAACCTCATCGCGGCTGACCATGCTCTCGCGGACGATCCATAGCCCCCTGATGCTTAGAGGCGGCAACTGTTGGGCCGCCAGAAAGGGCTGTAAAACAAGAAAGGTAGCCGCCAGGACTACCTTTAGCGGTTGCTGATTGATCGCCCCGCTACTCCTTGGTCTTTTTTTCCGACTCGGACTCTGTTTTAGCCTCAGGCGCCGCAGCCAGATCCACCAGCTCCACCAAAGATACCGGTGCGCGGTCATTGGTCCTAAACCCCAGTTTGATTATGCGGGTATATCCCCCAGGCCGATCGGCAAACTGTGGTGCAATTTCCTTGAACAGGATATCGGTGACCTGCCGGCCGTAAGCTCCGGGGAGAGTTTTCAGCACCTGTCGCCGGGCGTGTAACGATCCCTGCTTGGCGAAGGTGATCAGAGGCTCCACGAAAGTACGCAACTCCTTGGCTTTGGCGTCCGTGGTCTGAATCCGCTTATGGATAATCAGTGAGGACGCCAGGTTCCGCAGGAGTGCCTTGCGGTGGCTCGCCTTGCGGTTGAGCTTCCGCCCCCTTTTCAAATGCCGCATGTGTTACGCCTTCCTAGCTTTCCACCAGGCCCTGGTCGATGTTCATGCCGAAGGAGAGACCCATCCCACCCAGTTTTTCCTGCAGCTCGGTGAGAGACTTGCGCCCGAAGTTCTTGAATTTCAGCATCTGGTTCTCTTCCTTGGTAACCAGCTCGTAAATAGTCGAAATTCCAGCCGCCTGCAAACAGTTATGGCTGCGCACCGACAACTCCATCTCATCGATGTTCTTTTTCAGCAGGTTACGCAACTTGATATCTTGATCGTTGATTTTATCCTCCACCGCGGCGATTCGGGCCGACTCCTCGAAAGTGAATATATCAGCCAGTTCATGGAGCAGGGTGGCGGCGTAATTGGCCGCGTCCTTGGGGGAGGTGGATCCGTCGGTATGGATATCCAGGGTCAGCTTCTCCTGCTGATCCTTGGAAGCCGGAATTGGCGTCACCTCGAAGGTAACTTTAGTAACGGGGTTATGGATGGCATCGATGAACAGGGTCCCCAAGGGAGCGTCGGGGAGTTTGTTCCGGTCCGCCGGT
>JADFMC010000281.1 GCA_022564085.1 Fidelibacterota bacterium
GAGTCCTGTTGCCTTTAAATATGATAATACCTGGGCCATATGGATAGCACCGAGATTATCGACAGTCTTTAATTCAACAATAAGCTTGTTGCCCACCATCAGGTCCAAGCGGCTCGTTCCTATCTGCCTCCCTTTATAGGGGATCTTTATTTCAAACTGCCGTTTAAACAAAATTCCCCGCTGCTCAAGCTCAATACATAAGGCTTATTCATAAATAGTCTCTAAGAATCCTGGACCAAGCACCTTGTGCACTTCAATTGCCGCCCCAATGACACCATGTGCCAGCTGCTCAATCTCTTTTCCCGGCTCTCTAGTTATCTTGACACCCTTTGCGCCTTTGCGGTTCAATATCTTTTGGCGTCTTGGCGGTTATCATTCTTACTCCGTCCGCAACGCTTCCGCGCCGCCCACGATGTCCAGAATCTCCTTGGTTATACCGGCCTGGCGGGCGTTATTGTATTTCAGCTGCAGCATCTCGATCACTTCACCGGCGTTAGTGGTGGCGTTCTCCATGGCGGTCATGCGGGCCGCCTGCTCCGAGGCAAACGATTCCAGCAGATAGCGCCAGACTTGGATGTTCAAGTGGCGGGGCACCAGGCTGTCCACGACGGCCTCCATGGAGGGCTCGAACAACACTTCGCTGGTGTCCAGCGCCTCGCCCTCCGGCACCACCAACGGCAGCAACCGCTCCCGCTTGATCTCCTGCCGGAGCACATTCACAAATTGATTGAACACTACCCAGACCTGATCCACGGAGCCGTTGACATACCGGGAGACAATGTCACGCCCCAGCTCCATGGCGTGGTTGAAGCTCAGCTCCGACCAGAAATCGACGTAGGACGCTGCCACGGCGTGGTCCCGCCGGGTAAAGTAGTCGCGACCCTTCTTGCCGATGCACAGCAGATCCACATTGTCCCGGCCCAGCTCATCTAGCATAGTCCGGGCCTCCTTGATGATGGTGGAGTTGAACCCGGCCGCCATGCCCCGGTCGGAAGTGACCACCACGATCAGGCTGCGATCGATCTGGCCCCGCACCTGCAGCACCGGCAGCAGTTCGCGGTCGATTTGGGGCAGCAGACTGGCCAGTACCTGGCGGACGCGGCGGGCGTAAGGCCGGGCGTTGAGCATATTGTTCTGGGCCCGGCGCAACTTGGCGGCGGCCACCATTTTCATGGCCTTGGTCACCTGCTGGATGCTCTTCACCGAACCGATCCGGCGGCGGATGTCTTTTAAGCTGGCCACCAGCTACTCCGGTCAGGTCCCGAAAATTTTTAAAAACGCCTCGGTGTGATCCGCCAACGATTGGGCCGTCTCATCGCTAAGCTCACCGGTCTGCACTATAGCGCCCAACTCCTTGCGGGCATTAATCCGCAGGTATTCCAGGTACTCCTGCTCGAACCGGCGCACCCGGTCCAGGGGCAGATCGTCGATGAAACCGCGGACGGTGGCGAATATCAGCGCTACTTGCTCCTCTACCGGTAACGGTTGGTATTGGTCCTGCTTGAGGATTTCCCGCAGCCGCTCCCCGCGGGTAATCTGATGACGGGTGACCTTATCCAGGTCGGAGCCGAACTTGGCGAAGGCTTCCAGCTCCCGGAACTGGGCCAGCTCCAGGCGCAGAGAGCCGGCTACCTTACGCATGGCCTTCACCTGGGCATTGCCGCCCACCCGCGACACCGAGAGGCCGGGATTGATGGCCGGCCGGATACCAGAGTTGAACAGGTTGGTCTCCAAAAAGATCTGTCCGTCGGTGATTGAGATCACGTTGGTGGGGATGTAAGCCGCCAGGTCGCCCGCCTGGGTCTCGATTATCGGCAGGGCGGTGAGTGAGCCGCCCCCCAGTTCGTCGTTCATTTTGGCCGCCCGTTCCAGCAGCCGGCTGTGGAGGTAGAACACATCGCCCGGATAGGCTTCCCGTCCCGGTGGCCGGCGGAGCAGCAACGACATCTGCCGGTAGGCGGTGGCATGCTTGCTCAGATCATCATAGATTATCAGGGCGTGCATGCCGTTGTCCCGGAAGTACTCCCCCAGGGTGGCGCCGGAATAGGGGGCAATGAACTGCAGTGGGGCCGGTTCGGAGGCGCTGGCCGCTACTACCACGGTGTAGTCCATGGCCCCGGCCCGCTCCAGCTCCGCTACGGCCGCAACTACCGTCGAAGCTTTCTGCCCGATGGCCACATAAATACAGTAGACCGGTTGATCGGTCTGGTGGGTAGCTTTCTGGTTGATAATGGCATCCAGGGCGATGGCCGTCTTGCCGGTCTGGCGGTCGCCAATGATCAGTTCGCGTTGGCCCCGGCCGATGGGGACCATGCTGTCGATGGCCTTCAACCCCGTCTGCAGCGGTTTCTTTACCGGCTGGCGCGCCAGCACACCGGGGGCTTTCCGCTCGATAGCCTCCATGCTTTCCGGCTTGATCTCCCCCTTGCCGTCAATGGGCTGTCCCAGAGGATTTATCACCCGTCCCAGCACCGATTTTCCCACCCCGATCTCCACCACCCGGCCGGTGCGCCGGGCCAGATCGCCCTCCTTCACCAGGTGGCTCTCACCGAACAGCACCAGCCCCACGGAATCCACTTCCAGGTTGAGGGCCATGCCGAACACACCGTTGGGAAACTCCACCAGTTCGCCGGACATGACGTTATCCAGGCCGTGGACCCGGGCCACCCCGTCGCCCACCATGATCACTTCGCCCACCTCGGCCACATCCAGGTCCACCTGCAAGGCCTGCAACTGCTCCCGCAGCAGCTCGCTGATTTTCGCAGTATCAAATTCAACAGTCATAAAATATGCTCCATATACTTACTTCAGCGGTCAGCCATCAGTCCGCCAGCTGGCGGATCAGCCATCAGCGATTAGCAGCCCGTGTTGGGAGCCTCGCGAGCCCCCTTCAATAGTCAATCGTCAATCATCAATCGTCAATAAATTAGGCCAGCTCCCGCCGTACCCGTTCCAGCCGGCTTTGGATGCTGCCGTCCACCAGCAGGTTATCCAGGCGCAGTTTCAAGCCGCCCAGTAGAGCCGGTTGGGTA
>JADFMC010000282.1 GCA_022564085.1 Fidelibacterota bacterium
TTTACTACCCGTGTTTCTACGGTAAAGCGGGTAGCTCCCAAAAGTGATTGCAGGTCAGCGGCCGCATTTAAGGCCGCCGGTTGGTCAAATTCACAAATGACCAGCCGACTGCCACCGCTAAAGCGGGCCAGTGCCTCGATCTGCTTCCTGAGTCCGGGATCTGGCCTAGCCGTTATAAAGTGGATCGCATTAAACCGTTGCGGCCAGCGCCTGCGAATCTGATTATAATGGAAATAGGTCGCAATCGCAGGGCCTTCCGGGAGCTCCCCCTCCTGGCTCAAACTCCAGGGTCGCGCCTCCACCTGCCACAGGCCCTCGATCCGGCTGGCATAGTCCCGGCCTTGCGACTCACTGCCTTCGATGATGTACACAAACTCTTGAGCCGCTGTCGCCAACGGGCCCCAATACCCCAGTCGCTGGACCAGTTCGTGCCTAGAAAGCTCAAACTTCTCCCGGCTCTCCTGGATGACGCGGCCTAAAAATTGCTCCAGTTTATCTTCATGTACCGGCTTGTTGCTGCCACTGGCGCTGCCGGCCACGATGGTACCCAGCGCACCCTTGGATATCACCAGGCCCCGCCCGGATAGCTCGGTATAGGCCCGCCGTACCGTGTGCATGTTAACCCCCAGTATTTGCGCCATGCGCCTGACCGAAGGCAGTGTTTGACCCGCTGCCAGCTGCTCGGTGGCGATCTGGTAGCTCAGGGCCTCGGCAATCTGGTGATAGAGGGGAATAGGGCTTTTAGGGTTAACCGTGATGTTCATGTTATAATGTTATATAACATTATATCATAAAGTCAAGTTTTTAATCAGCGCTCGAGAGGAAACGCCCACGCCAAACATGACCGCTGGGCAATGCCGGTCCGGATGGTCTGCGGCAACCGACGGTCCGGGAAGTACGGAAAGCGCTGATTCAGATCCAGCAAACCCTTGGCACAGGCCTATGGCTGCGATTAGTTTTGGCCCAGTTTAAACAACAATCAAGCTATACCTTTATGAACGGCAAGACACTCCCCACCAGCGCCTATGAATTGAAGCCGGGTGAAAAGTTCGTTCCCCTATACTATGGGCAGGATTTGCCGGAGCTCACTATTAAAGCAGTTCTGGCGGGCATCATCCTGGGGATCATTTTCGGCGCCGCCAATACTTACCTGGGGCTCAAGGTGGGGCTGACCATCAGCACCTCCATACCGGTGGCCGTGTTGACGGTGGTGGCCTTCCGGCTGTTCAGCGCCTTCGGGCTGCGCCATTCAATCCTGGAAGCCAACATGTCGCAGACCATCGGTTCGGCCAGCTCCTCGGTGGCCTCCGGCGTGTTGTTCACTATCCCGGCCCTGTTCATCTGGGGCATGGACCCCGCCTGGCGCCAGATTACACTGCTGGCCATGTGCGGCGGCCTGCTGGGCGTGCTGGCCATGATCCCGTTGCGGCGCTACCTGATCAAGCGGGAGCACGGCCGGCTGCCGTACCCTGAAGGGATGGCCTGCGCCGAGGTGCTGGTGGCTTCCGAGCAGGGCGGCCCGCAAGCGGCGGGGGTATTCTGGGGGCTGGGAGCCGGCATGCTGTTCAAACTGATCACCGACGGTAAAACTTTCCTGCCTTTGATCTACGGCAGCAGCAGTGGCGTCTTTGAGTCTCTCACCACCCAGGGCGGCGGCAAGTTTTTGAGCACTCATATTACGGATACAGGCGTGTACCTGACCGCCTCTATTTCCGGCGGGAACAGCTGGCCCTTCATAAGCCGGATCGCCGACATCACTGCACCGGAAGACACCACCCTGGCCATCCCCCTGCAGGCCTTCGATCCCGATGGGGGCGATGTGCTGGCCTTCAGTGCTGCCTCCGATACCCCTGCCGTTGCGGTGGCCATTGTCGTGGATACCCTGAAGATCACACCGCAGCTGAACTGGAACGGCACGGCCCATATCAAGGTCATCGTCTCGGATGGTAACCTGAAGGATACCACCGACTTTGTCCTGACCCTGGAGCCGGTGCAGGACAAACCGCTGGCCTTCAACCTGACCGCTCCCGCTAAGGACTCCACGGTCGTGATCTATACCACCAACCTGACTGCCCAGTTCAGGCTGCAATGGGATCAGGCCGTAGACCCGGAAGGGGATAATGTCACTTACGATGTGGTGTACACCGACAGCCTGGATATAATGCCGTCGAAATATATCGGTGGGAATGAAGGGATATTTTGGACCCTGAACGAGATCAAAACGATCATGGAAACCAATAGTTATGCCACCATGAGCGGCACCTGGACCATCCTGGCCCGGGACCAACAGGACACCACCTACGCGACCAACGGTCCCTTCAACCTGACGTTCGTCAACGGCACGCTGGGGATCGATGACGGTGAGGGGCTGCCCACGGCCTTCGCCCTGCACCAGAACTATCCCAACCCCTTCAACCCCAGCACGACCGTCAAGTTCGACGTGCCCGAGGCAACGGAGCTGACGGTGGTGGTCTACGACCTGCTGGGGCGGAAAGTTGTCACGCTGGTTGAGGGCACCGTGCAGCCGGGCTACCACCGCGTAATCTGGAGCGGCAAGGCCGCCGATGGCAGCGAGGTGCCCACCGGCATTTATATCGCCCGGCTACTGACGACTGGGTACACCAAGTCGATCAAGATGCTTTTATTGAAGTAAGCGCCAGAGTAGTCCCGCCACAGGCGGGGTTGCTATTGAAATAGTTAGGCGCATAATCCCGTTCCCTATCCCGCAGAATGCGGGGCCAAAGGCGGGCCCTTTACTGAAGTAAGCGCCAGAGTAGTCCCGATATGATCCCGCCGACTCCTGATCCCAGTCTAGCCCCTACGGCGCCACCGCCTGCATGAGCAGGCCGCAGAACCAGGCGCAGTAGGTGCCCAGGGCGTAACCCAGCACCGCCAGCAGCACCCCTACCGGAGCCAGGGCCGGATGGAAGGCCGCAGCCACTATGGGGGCCGAAGCCGCCCCGCCCACATTGGCCTGGCTGCCCACCGCCACGACGAAGAAGGGGGCCTTGATCAGCTTG
>JADFMC010000283.1 GCA_022564085.1 Fidelibacterota bacterium
GGGCGAGGCAGAGGAGACCCAGGAATCCATGGTCAGTCTCGCCATCGCTATGGCCATGGCCGCGGTGGGAATCTATCTGGTGCTGGTCCTGCTCTTCAACTCCTTGAGCCAGCCGCTACTGGTCATGTTTGCCATTCCTTTTGGCCTGATCGGTGTCATCGGCGCTTTTGCGCTTCACGGAGAGCCGCTGGGATTCCTGGCGATCATGGGTGTCATCGGCATGATGGGCGTGGTGGTAAATGATTCATTGATTCTGGTCAACCACATCAATTCGCACCGAGTAGCGGAACCGGAGAAGAAATTCTTGCGGATTGTCGCCGAAGGAACGGCCAGTCGCTTGCGCCCGATTCTGATGACCTCCATCACCACGGTAGCGGGCCTGTTGCCAACGGTGTACGGCTTCGGCGGCTACGATCCATTCATCGCGCCCATGGCGCTGGCGCTGGGCTATGGCATCCTCTTCGCCACACCGTTGACGTTACTGCTGTTACCCTCGCTATACATGATACAACACGACCTTGGGAATCTCATCAGAAGGATTCCGGGATTCCAAGACTTCTACTTCATTCCAGCAGTGGCCGAAGCAGCGCGGGTGCAGGCTGCTAAGAATGCCGGACTCACCGAAACACGGCATGACCCAATTTGACTGATAATTTAGGAGGATCTTATGACTGCAAACAACGCTAAGTCCGCCGCGAAGCAACCGCTAGCGCTCAGGATTATCCGGGGTATCACCGCGCTCCTGTGCAGGGTTTCACCGGCTCTAGCCACCAGGTGGGCTGACAAGCTATTTATCACCCCCAACTCGCCCCAAAGGCCGGCGTCTGAACAACCGTATTACGAATCGGCGGACAAGTCCAGCTATGTTTTTGAGGGCCGGAGGGTGGCCCTTTATCAATGGGGGGCCGGAGAGCAGACGGTACTGCTGGTGCACGGCTGGGGCAGCCGGGGAACCCGCCTTGGGCACCTGGCAGAGCCGCTAAATCTGAGGGGCTACCGTGTTGTAACCGTCGACTTTCCGGGCCACGGCGATTCGGATGGCAAGACGACCAACCTCCCCGAGATAGTAGAACTGCTCTCGCGCCTGCACGCGGATTTTGCCCCCGTGCATGCCATAGTTGGGCACTCGTTCGGAGGGATGGCCACCGTGGCGGCACTCCACAAGCACAGACTGCCCGTTGAGCGGGTGGTGCTCATTGCAGCGCCCTACTCCATGGACTATGTCTTTGACCAGTTTGCCGAGACAATCAGCCTTACCCCCAAAGTCAGGGAGCGGCTGGCCTCCAGGATCGTTGAGCGTTTCGAGCGCACCCGGCAGGTCAACGTTTACCACCTTTCACCCGACCGGCTGGTGGCCTCACTCGCCATGCCATTCCTGGTGATTCACGACAAGGAGGACCGGGAAGTGGCGTTCGAGCAAGGCGTGGGATTTGCGCAGGGTCTGCCGGACGTCGAATTCATGGGCACGGAGGGTCTCGGCCACCGACGGCTTCTCAGAGACGAGGGAGTGGTCAAGGCGCTCATCGAGTTTATCGCCCAATAGCGACCGATGATGCACGAGTTGGCTGCCTGTGCCGCGGATAGGACTCGAACCTACACGTCCAAAGGACACTGGGTCCTAAACCCAGCACTCTTGGAGGCAGCCGGATCGGGACTTGCAACATTCGACTGTCATGGGTAGCTTTGGCGGCAGGTTATCACCAACCCTAAACATATCGAGGAGTAAATATGGAACTCTCTCAGCTGCTGCAGGCCTTGTTTCGTTGGATTCACATTGTAGCCGGCATTCTATGGATAGGGTTGCTGTACTGGTTCAACTTTGTCAACCTGCCATTCGCTGCGACCCTGGATGCAGACGTTAAGAAGAAAGTATTTCCGGAGCTGCTTCCAAGGGCACTGTACTGGTTCCGGTGGGGAGCCGCTTTCACCTTTTTTAGCGGGGCGCTTCTGCTTATGCTGGTCATCCACATGGGCGGGGCCATGTTTGAGGAAGGGGTTAACTGGACCATTGGGGCCTACGTGATGCTGGCGGTGGTCTACCTGGGCGTCTTCATCTATGATTACCTATACAAGACCCTCCTTTCCAAGAATGACCTGATCTCGACGGGTATCAGTTTTATCCTGGTAGGGGTGGTTATATTTTTATTTTTCTACTGGGGCCAATATACCTATCGAGCCTACGTGATCCACACGGGTGCCATGTTTGGCACGATCATGGCCTTCAACGTGTGGTTCCGCATCTGGCCGGCCCAGAAGAAAATCATTCTCGCCATCAAGAACGGCGAGGCTCCCGATGCGAGCCTAGTGGCCCTGGCGGGCATGCGCTCCAAGCACAACACCTATATGTCTGTGCCCCTGGTCTGGGCCATGATCAATTCCCACACCCCCACTTTTGCCGGTGGAAATTACGGATTGACGACCGGCACAGCCTGGCTGGGTATGCTGGTAATCATCGCCATCGGCTGGCTGGTGGTGGCCTGGCTTTATAAGAAGTCAGCCAGGGTTCCGGGCTTCTAAACAAGGACCGGCCATCAATTTTCAAAAAGCCCCTGCTGACAGCGGAAGGGGCTTTGTGTCTATTACATTAGAAACCTCAAGTGAGCTCCGGGCTTCATCGCCCTGCCCTATGTGGACATTCGCCCTTAGACTGTTTGGCGTCAGAGCATTGTGGACCACTGGACTGTTTTTGCTAAGAGACACTTTTGCTAATTTGAGCCCGCCAGCTGGCGGTCAGCAAAGGAGCCATAGAGATGGGATTGTACGTCGTCAAAGCAATGTGAGCTACTCGGGCCTAAAACTAAGAGATACATTTTGCGTTTCCAAGGTTTAGCTGACGCCTCAACTGAAGCGTCCTTTGCTTGATCTTTTCCCGCCTTTCCAGTATCTGTCTGCTCCTTCCTTCATAGACGTCAACGGGCTTCACATTGTTGAGCGATTCATGATACCGCTCATGGTTATAGTACTCGATGAACTTCCCGATCTCCTGCTCCAGCTCCCATGGGAAGTAGTAATGCTG
>JADFMC010000284.1 GCA_022564085.1 Fidelibacterota bacterium
TTCCAAGGCATGTAAAGAATGGCAAAGTTTCAGCGGATTTACCAATGAAAATATCATCATGGATCGTGGCGCGGTACGAGGCAGGGCCTTGGCCCGTAAAATGCGGGTTCCACACAGACGCGCAGCTACATACGAATTATGGGCTGGTGATGGCGCCCGGGATAAAAAGGTTATAGACCGAGCTGGGCTCCCTCAAGGTCCAGCAGGCGCCTTTTGCGCCATAGTCCGCCCCCGTAACCGGTCAACCGCCCGTCACTTCCAACCACGCGATGGCAAGGGATAACGATGGCAATGCGGTTGTCGCCAATGGCCCCGGCTACCGCGCGCACCGCTGAAGGGCGCCCAATCTGCGTGGCCAGCGCGCCGTAAGTGGTCTGCTCACCAAAAGGAATCCGGCGTAGCGCCCCCCAGACCATTTGTTGGAACTCGCTGCCCGGCGTGAGTAGAGGTACCGTAAACTGTTTGAGAGTGCCCGCGAAGTAGGCTGCCAGCTCCTGGGAAAGCTGTTCGATAACCGGGTTCATGCCGGGTGCTATGGTCCAACCCTGGCGTTGTGTCAGCCCCTTGAGCTGGGTCCCAATCATGCTGCGGCCGGCAAATTCCAGCAGGTAAAGTGCCTCCTCAGTGGCGGCGGCCAGCATGGGCCCTAATGGTGTAGAAAGGCGGGCCACAGATGCCTGCCGGGTACCTCGAGCCTCCCGCGGCGACCTGCCCAGCGATTGCCGGAAGGCCGTGTTGAACCCGCTTAAGGATTCATAACCTTGATCGAATGCCGCCTTGATCACCGAATCACCATCTGTAATATTGCGCAGAGCCAGCCCCAGCCGTTCATCACGGGTATAGGCCTGAAAGGTCATCCCGTAGTGCCGCTGGAACCAGCGCCTGACCCGGCCGGGACTTAAGCCTCGCTTTCTCAGGTCGGCATCGGTCCAACGATGGGAAGGTTGGTTCTGAAGTTCCTCAAGGAGGTCGTGCAGCCAATCCGGTGGCGAACCCGGCGGCTCCAGCGGCCGGCAGATTTTGCAGGGCCGGTAGCCGGCGAACAGCGCCTCCCCCACCGTAGCGAAAAATTCCGTGTTCTCGATCCGTGGCTTTTTGGCACTACAGGTGGGATGACAGAAAATCCCGGTGGTACGCACTGCGGTGAAAAAGATGCCTTCATATCCCACGTCCCGTGAGAGAAAAGCCTCCAGCATAACTTCGTGCGGTGGTAGCGATTGGGTTTGCATGATGGCGAGCTTAAGACCCCGGCCATCAGTATTTCCACCGATATTTTTCAATTGAATTCCGGGAAGGGAAGGACTGGATGCTCGATGCTGGATACTCGATGTTGGATACTAGGAACTTGAAACCCGATACTCGATGTTGGATGGGATCCCGCCAACGGCCTGGGTGGGCTGGATGCCGTCATCTCGATATTCGGGTTACATGGAACTAGGAGTTCAGGCTGGGTGACCGTGTTGGTCTTTATGCAAAAGCCCCCATCTGGGGGCTTTTAGCTGGTGGAGGCGGGGGGAGTCGAAGTCTCGCCGTAGGCGTAGCCTCCGGCTACGACGAGGCCCCCCGTCCATTTGACTTGGCAAACATGATAAGCCTATTGCTAGGGAACCTTGCGATCAAGTCACGCTTATGTTTACCAAGTGTGGGTGATTTAAGCGCTTTTTCACGGATACGAGCCTCGACCAGGGTTGTGTGTTCCTCATAATAGACCAGTCTGAGTGGTCTGCGATATCGGGTACTCTTGCTGCGTCCCAAGTTATGCTCCTTGATCCTGCGACGTAAATCGGTCGTTGAGCCGGTGTAGAGCTGACCGTCCTTTGCAGATTCGAGTATATATACGAACGCCATGGGAAGTAAGAATTGGTGGAGGCGGGGGGAGTCGAACCCCCGTCCGAAAAGGCGACCTGAGCTGCTTCTACGTGCGTAGTCTGTTGCTGAGTCTCACCGCCCGGGCGCCGGCAGACAAACTACCGGGCGGCCAGCCCGCAAAGTCTTATCCCGTACCTGCGAGCGATGTACGGGACCAGTCCACTAATATGACGCCGGCACCTGGGGAAATGGACACTCCTCAGGGCGACGGACTGCCTAACTGTTAAGCGGCAGCCAGATAACCGTAGTTATCGGCATTTGTGTTGAATTGCCCGGATGATTCACGAGGTAACCAGACATCCTCGGCACGCCACGGCTCTCATCGTCCAATCCGTCGAAGCCGTTTCGCCCCCTTTTCAAAGAGCTGCAACCGATCAACCCTAAAGGCTGTTTTCGGTCACCCGGATAATATAACTTGTTTCCCGCCCAATCCCAAGGATTTACGGGCCTCGATCTTAATCTTAATCGGTCGAATGTGAAAGATATTTAATATGATCAAAATCACTTCGGAAACGCTGCCCAGGTTCCAGAAGTTCCTCCGGGACCGGGAACTGGATGGTTGGCTGATCTACGACTTCCACCACCTCAATCCCTTCGCCTACCTGTTCCTGCCGCTGGATGAGGGAATGTTCACCCGCCGTTGGTTTTATTTCCTGCCGGCTGAGGGCACTCCGCAAATGATGGTGCACCGCATTGAGCAGGACTTTTTCGCCCATCTGGCGGGCGAGCGTCATCCCTACAGTGGTTGGCGGGAACTGGAGAGCGGCCTGGGCGACCTGCTCCAGGGCAGCCGTAAGATCGCCATGGAATACTCCCCCGGCGGGGCCTTGCCGTACGTGAGCATGGTCGACGCCGGTACCCTGGAGCTGGTGCGCACCACAGGGGTGGAGGTGGTCTCCTCGGCGGACATTATCCAGTACTTCCATTCCCGTTGGACCCCGGCCGGCTACCGCATTCATAAGGCCACGGTACCGCTGGTGAACGAAATTCGCGAAAAGGCCTTCAAAGCCATTGCCCGGGCCATCCGGGATGGCCAGACGATTACCGAGTACGATATCCAGCAGCAGATCGTGGCCGCTTTCAGTGATGCCGGCCTGGAGTTCGATCACCCGCCCATAGTGGCGGTGAATGCCCACGCCGCCCAACCC
>JADFMC010000285.1 GCA_022564085.1 Fidelibacterota bacterium
CGGGAAATGGATGTTAAGCACTCCTTGGTAGGGATCGGCGCCGTTTACCTGGTGCTTGAGACCGGCCTCGGTGAGTCGCTCGAGGAATCGGCCCCTGAAAGTGGTCAAACGCCCGGCCAACTCCTGCTGCCCGGCTAAGGCCAGATTGGATGCTTCCGCAAAGCCCACCGCCCCGGCCAGGTTTTCAGTGCCGCCCCGGTGGTCGTGTTCCTGGCTGCCACCCCATATCAGAGGGTCCGAGCGGGTACCCTGACGAATGTAAAGCAGTCCCACCCCCTTGGGCCCGCCAATCTTATGGGCTGAGGCAGCTAGAAAATGGACCCCCCAGGTATTGACGTCCAGGGGTAGCTTGCCGAAGGCCTGCACCGCATCTGTGTGCAATAGCAGGCCGCGCTCCGCCGCCAGAGCACCAAGGGCCGCCAGGTCGTTGACCACACCGGTTTCGTTATTCACCGCCATTACTGATATGAGCCGGGTGTTGGGGCGGCAGGCCGATGCCACAGCCTCTACCGGGACCTCGCCGGTGGCAGCCGGGGCTACGGCAGTCACCTCCACCCCGCGCCGGGCTAGCGCTTCTAACGGTTTAGTGACGGAAGGGTGCTCTATTTGGGTGGTAACCACGTGATCGCCAGGGTGCAGCGTGCCCAGTAGGACGGTGTTGTTGGCTTCGGTACCACCGGAAGTAAAGACCACTTCGCTAGGCTGGGCGCCGATAGCCCGGGCTACGTTCCGGCGGGCGCGCTCCAGGGCCACCCGGGCCACCTGCCCCGGCCGGTGAATACTGGAGGGATTGCCCGGCAACCGGGCGGCTTCGTCCATGGCCGCCAGCACCTGCGGCCGGATCGGGCCGGTGGCGGCGTAATCGCAGTAGATGATCTGTGTGGGATCTGATCCGTGTGATAGGTTCATGGGAACGACCGGCCGAGGCCGACTATTTCACTGGTGAAGTTAGCCTGAATATCCCGTCGGCTCCAACGGAGGAAGAATCTATTTGGTAGGGATCTCGAAAGTCATCCCTTGGCGGGCTGCCGTGGTGTGGGGGAAAACGACCTGGGCTCTTCTCTCCATGTCCAGGACGTCATAGTCGCTATAGTTGGGGTCGAAGTGGTACAGGAACAATTCCTTCACATCGGCCTTCTGGGCTACCGCCGTGCATTCTTCCCAGGAACTGTGCCCCCAGGAGCGGTGGGCCGGAAGATCATCCGCATGGAACTGGCTGTCGTGGATCAAAACATCGGCCTCCCGGCTCAATTCGATCACTGACTTTACCAGTCGGTCCTTGGTGTGCTCAATATCGGTGATGTAAGTGATCACTCGGCCGTCCACCTCTAATCGATATGAGATAGCGCCGTTGGGATGCGGATGGGGAGCATATTTGATTTTGAAACCGTTGCCGAAGGATGTCTCACCGACCGATATCTCGATGAAGTTCAAGTGGGCTTTCAATTCGCTGAAATGCAATGGGAAGTACGGGGCTCGGAACAGGCCCAGGACCGCCTGACGCAAAGGCTCGTCGGATCGTTCCGGGCCATATATGTTGATTTTGGCGAATGCCTGGTGCATAGGCGCAAAGAAGGGGATCCCCATGATATGGTCCCAATGCGTATGGGACAGAAACAGGTGGACTTCATAAGGCTTACTGTGCTGGCGGCCAATGTGGTTGCCCAACCCCCTGAGGCCGGTGCCTCCGTCAAAAATGATGTGGGAGCCATCGGCAGTGGTCAGTTCCACGCAGGAGGTATTGCCACCAATCAATGATTGTTCCGGGTCCGCGGTGGGGATCGATCCGCGGACACCCCAGAACCGTAATATATGTGCTGCGTTCTTCGCTGATTTGCTCATTATTCCCCTGCTACGCCAGGCTGATCGGAAATTTGTAGTGTTCCCTGAGGCCCTGACGGAAAATTTCTCGAAATATTACATTAAATACGGCCTGTAAACGACTTTGTCTGCAATCGAATTTTCACCTAACACAGATTTTAGCTGGAGGGGTAACTTCGGTCCGTTCTGCACCCGTCGCTGGATTCTCCGCCAATCGTCCTGGCGAGCTCACCAGCTGGCGGGTCTAATTTCAGTAGGCGGTCAATAGAACCAATTTTCCACAGACATTCCCAAACCTAAATGCAAAGTTACCTCCAAAGACGAGCTAGTAATGTGACACAGATCATATTTCCCCTGCTTTGGTTGTGGATCGGATGGCAGCCGGTGTGGGCCCAATTGCCATTCCAGGTGGAAGATATAACTGATTCATTGGGGCTGGGGACCGTCTGGCTGCCCCGGTCAGGAGAATTCCATCCCTGGGAAGCGTTCCATGGACGGGCGTTGCCCTTTGATTTTGACCGTGACGGCGACCTGGACCTGTTGCTGACCGCTGGACCCCGGTGGGCTGATTCCCTCTCTCTGGGCAGTAACCGCTTATACCGCCAAGACGATTCGGGGTGGGTCGATATCACCGTCTCAAGCGGCTTGGGCTCGCTGCCACCGGCCAGCAGTGGGGCGGTAGGGGATATCGACGGCGATGGGTTCCTCGATCTTTATCTTTGCATGCTGGGGCGGGATTACCTGCTGCGGAATGAAAGCGGTCGTACCTTTACCGATATCACCGATACGGCCGGTATCTATAACCCGTACTGGTCCACCGCAGCCGTTTTTCTAGATGCCGACTACGATGGGGATCTGGATATTTATGTGGCCAATTTTATCCGGATTGACAGATTTGACAGCCTGGAATGTTACACCGCCGACCAGCTGCAACGAACGTTTTGCAGTCCGGAGCTGTATCCCGCAGCGCCCAATCGGCTATTTATCAACAACGGCGCCGGCCGGTTCCTGGATGGCACGGCCGGAATGGGCGCTACGGATACCACCAGCCGTTCGCTGGCGGTGAGCCTCTTAGATGCCGATGCTGACGGTGGCCTGGACCTGTTCGTACTGTCGTATCGCTCCCCTAACTTGCTGTACCTTACCGCTCCTGGGTCGTCCTGGCGGGAAGCGGGCTTGGCCTCCGGCCTAGCA
>JADFMC010000286.1 GCA_022564085.1 Fidelibacterota bacterium
CTGGGCGTACTTTTCATAGGGATAATCGATGCCGATCACCGTAGAATAATATTCCATCATATCGGTGGTGCGGCCAAAGGATCGTTCCACCAGGTCCTTATCACGCGGGTCCACGTAGTACAGCACCGGGATGCCGCGCCATTCGTCCCGCACCTCGGTGAAATCGCCCACTACCAGCGAAATCAGGTAGGTTACGTGGGGCACATTTTCCCGCCAGTGATAGGTGACGGTGCCCTCGGCGGGATTCTCTTTGGTCGCCAACAGCTCCCCATTGGAGATGGCCAACTGCCCGGCCGCCACCGTGACGATCATCTCGGAGGTGGCCAGGTCGTTGGGAAAATCGTAACACGGAAACCAGTAGTGGTGTTCTTCCTGTTCGCCCTGGCTCCAGACCTGATTCGGTTTATCCGGGTAGGCCTCATCCGGCCGGACAAAATAGAGACCCATCTTGGGCTGCACCTGATAGGCCACTGCCACGGTGATCGTTTCGTCCCTATCGTAAGGGCGGTCCAGATCGATGATCAGGCGGTCTTCCCGGTGCTTGAATTCCAGTTTCCGCCTGCCCGGTCGGGAGGCTTTCCCGGTGGACGCGTCCGGGGCCAAGGCCACCGATTCGATCTCCATCTCCGCCGCGTCCAGGACCAGTTGGCTGAAGCCGTCATTGATCGGGATGAAAGTAATACTTGATGTCCCAACTACTGTCCCGGAATCCTGATCGATGTTCAACTCCAACTTGATATGCTGAACGTCGTAGGTGCGGACCCGGGTATAGTTCAGTCGGGACCTTTGATTGCTGAACCCTCTGTCCTTGACTATTTCCTGTCCGGCTGATGGTGAAACCAGCAGAGTGAAACAAAGGATGTATAAACAACTTGAGGCAAAACGATTCATCGCTGGCTCCTGAATATTAAGTGGTAATTATGTTTGCCTTTTGACGGCCGGAAATTAAACCGGGCGCAGCGCCCGCCAAAGTATTAGCCGGGGATATCACTGGTCTTTGTAGCGCGGCAGGTAGGGATCGATCCCTACCGGCCGGCCCTGGGTCTGGGGCGTGAACATTTCACGGGCCTGGACGGCGGCCAACAGGTAGTCCGGGCGGGGCAGGTGGCCGTACTCCCGCAGGCAGGCGGCGGTGAAGATGATGACAAACTCATTGCCGGTGGCCACCGCCTGGTTCCGCAGCTGCATCGGATCGGTGGCGGCATGATCATGAGCTTCGGCCGGTTTAGCCCGGCCAAAAACGGTGTACAGCGCGGCCACTAGTTGCCAGGCATACCGTAACAGCAATGTGTTGGTGTCAGGTTCCAGGTAGGGTAGCAGCGAGCGCAATGCGCTGGGGACGACTACGGCCTTGATGAAGGGGATCTGGAGATCCGGGAATTCCCGATGGGCGGGGAGGAGCCGCACGAAAATTTCGGTGATCTGGGAAATCAGTTCACCCGGGTCAGCCGGTAGCGCCGCCAGGTTGATAACCCCGGCGAACGGGGTAAACCCGCGCAGCCCCCTCAACCCCTCGCTGATCTGCCTGAATTCAGGCTGCTCATCCTGGTTTTGCCACTTGATAACGGCCAATGCTTCGACAGGGGTCAGCCGTCCGGCGCCGGCTCCGGCGGGGATGCCGGGCAGGTTCAGGTAGCGGGCGGCCCAATAAGCCAGCCCCTCGGCCAGCTCCGCCTTCCGCAGATTACCGGCACCCTCTTCCAGGCTCCGGACAGCATGAGCCACACGCAGCAAACCGTTGCCGGCCGCCCCCGCCAGACCGGGCGCCAACCGCGGCATCCAATTATTGAGCACCACCTTCCAATCACGTTCTACCAGCTCACGTTGGAAAAAAGCTACCCAGTCACTGGCGCGCCCCATGACACCCAGCGCGGTGCTGTAATTATGACGGGTAAGCATTTTTTTTGTAGGCTGGCGGCCCTCGAGGCGATGACGGTAGCGCTGTACCCAGGGCAATACCGCATCAGGCCGGTCCATCTCGATGAGGGCCATGGCCACTGTAGAGCCATGATTGGTCCGGCCGCCGTATTCCGAATTGGTGCCGGTGAGAATCCGCAGGGCGTCGTCGTATGCGGCTGACATGTGTGCTGCGCGCGGGCCGTTGGTTACTTAAAGTTTTTCTTTAACAGCTCGTAATAATAATGATCCACCCGGCGGCCATTGATCACCAGGTATTCTTTTTTAACACCCACTTTGCGGAAACCGCATTTATCCAACACCCGCATGGAAGGTGGGTTATGCACCGAGCAGTCGGCCTCGATACGCACGATGGCGGTCTTGGTGAACAGCTGCACCAGCAAAGTCCGGACGGCGGCGGTGGCATAGCCCCGGCCCCAGTGCTCCTTGCCGATACTGTAACCCAGGCGGGACAGCCCGTGCTGCTGGGAAGATATCTCCAATGTCATCCAGCCTACCGGTTGCCCACCGGTGACCTCCTCGATAATCAGAATATACTCCCGGTCGGCCAACTTCCAGAAGTGCGGCGCTTTCTGGCTCTGGATGAAGTTCATAAACTGATCACGAGTGAGCTGGGCGATGGGCTGGTGTGCCCCGATCTCGGGCTGGTTGCGCCACTCGATCATTCTGGAGATATGCTTTTCCTTGATCAGGATTATGCGCACTTTAGGCGGGCGACCGCGCTCACTGGTTCCCATGCCGGTCAGCCCGCTACCATGGAAGCCAGATTATCGATGTATCCAGGCGAAAGTTCCTCCAATGAATCGATTATGGCGTGGACCGGCGGCATATCTTCCCGCGGGACAGAACCTGTCAGGGCGATAGTCCAGGCCCCGGAGTCACGAGCCGCGTTCAGGCCATGAATCGAATCTTCCACCACCACCGTTTCATGCGGTGCTATATCCAGCCGGCGCATTATTTCCAGGTACGGTTCCGGGTGCGGTTTGCTATTGGTCGTCATCTCCCCGCACACCACCTCCTCAAAAAATTGTCCCAGCTGCAATTTGTCATTCACCACCTGATACAGGTCGGACGTA
>JADFMC010000287.1 GCA_022564085.1 Fidelibacterota bacterium
GTAACATTGCAATTGATGCATCGTCCCAGGGGCAAGCCAGTGGATTTCAGAAATGAATTGACCGTGGCCACATGCATGGAGACCAGCTGGACGATTGCTTCTACCGGTTCCTTCATTAATCCTGACGTCCTTGGCGGTACATTACAGCTTTCCCGCCACCGCTGCGGCCACCTCCAGACTGGTGTTGCTGCCCCCCACGTCGTAGGTGCGCACCCGGCCCTCAGCAATGACTTCCGCCACGGCCCCCTCCAACCGCTGGGCCCGGTCGTCCTCCCCCAACCAGTCCAGCATCATCCTGGCGCTGAGCAGCATGGCCATGGGGTTTACCTTGTACTGCCCGGCATATTTCGGGGCGCTGCCGTGGGTCGGTTCGAATACGGCATACTCAGCCCCCAGATTGGCCGAGCAGGCGAACCCCAAGCCCCCCACCAGCTGGGCCGCCAGATCGGATAGAATATCACCGAACATGTTTTCGGCCACCAGGATGTCTATGTCCTGGGGGTTCTTCACCAGCCACATGCACTGGGCGTCAATGTTGGTCTCCTGCAGGGTAATGCCGGGGTACCTCCCGGCCACTTCCCGGGCCGTGCGGATCATCAGCCCCCCCGTCTCCCGGAGAATGTTGGGCTTGTCCACCACCGTCACCGATCGGCGGCCATGTTTTCGGGCATAATCGAAGGCCTGGGTGACAATCCGCTCGCACCCCTGGCGGGTCATGATACGGGCCGACAGGGCAATATTCTCCCGGCCAAATTTTTCGAATTTTGCCATGCTGGGGTGGTGGGCGCTCAGCACCTCCAGCACCTCCTGGGGCAGGGGGAAAAACTCCACCCCACTGTACAGCCCCTCGGTGTTCTCCCGGAATACAACGATATCGATATCATCCCGCTGGTTGAGGGGATTGCCGGGGTAGGCTTTGCAGGGGCGCAGGTTGGTGTGGAGGTCAAACTGTTGCCGCAGCCGGACGATGGGCGAGAAATAGGCGTGCCCCTTACCCCGCAGCTCCGGGGCCAACGCCTGCTCCGCCTCCTCACCGGGCTGGGAGGTTATGGCTCCAAACAGGGCGCAGTCCGTCTGCTTTAACAGGTCAATGGTGCGTTGGGGCAGGGGGTCCCCTTCGGATTTCCAGAACTCCCAGCCGATATCGCCGGGGACGTACTCCGCATCCAACGCCAGCTGATCCAGCACCAGCCGGGCGCAGTCCATGACATCCTTGCCGATGCCGTCCCCCGGCAGCCAGGCGATGCGATACTTAGCCAAGCCGGTCATCCCCCATTAGATGTATCCTGTTAAATGTCGAGCCAGCCATCAAGCCTCAATCCTGGCCCGCACCCAAGCCTCCAACCCCCCGGCGATCATCAGCTCCTGAGCCACTACGCCCAGGGGCGTCAGGGGATAGTCTTTCCCCGCCACCGTCACCACCCATTGGTTCAGGTCGACTCGGGCCTGCAAGCCCGTCCGTACCGTAAGACGCTCTATACCGAACCGCTGTTTCAGGTCCCCCACCAGGTCAGGCAGTTCCAGGACCAGGAAGCCGTTATTGAAAGCGTTGCGCCGGTAGGTCTCGCTGAACGAACCGGCCAGCACCAGACGGATACCCCGGTGCTTGAGGGCCGTGACCGCCTGCTCACGGCTGCTGCCGGTCCCAAAATTAGCGCCGCCCACCAGGATGTCCCCCTCACGGACCCGCTCGCTGAACTCAGGATCGTAGTTCTCCATGACCACCTCCGCCTGCTGCTGGGGAGTGAGGTCGTCCCGGTAGGTATACTTACCGGGGAAAATGCCATCAGTGTTCAGATTGTCCTGATGGCAGAAGATCAGTTCCCCGGCCAGCTGCTGGGGGAAACCGGCCAGGAGGGTGACGGGTCCCGCCATCACCGCCGCCTGGGTGCCGGCCTCCAGGGAGGCCACCGGCGCCTGATCCCCCGCACCGGGCGGGGCGACGATCTCCCCGGCGATAGCCGAGGCGGCCACCACGGCCGGTGATGCCAGGTACGTCTCGGCCTGAGGCGATCCCATGCGCCCCTTGAAATTGCGATTGGTGGCGGAAATGCCCACCTCGCCATCATCCAGAAGGCCCGTACCTAACCCAATGCACGGCCCGCATCCCGGCGGCAGCGGAATGGCCCCGGCATCCAGCAGGGTCTGCCAGTCGCCCCGGCCCTCACTCTCGGCCTGAACCTCACTGGAGGCGGCGGCAATGTAAAATTCAACACCTGTAGCCACCTGTTGGCCCCGCACCACCCCGGCCGCCTCCGCCAGGTCTGCCACCCGGCCGTTGACACAGGATACCAGATAGGCCTTATTGATGGCAATATGCCTACCGGCCAGCTCCACGGCGCTGGCGATGGTCTTCACCTGGTTGGGCCCCGAGACGTGGGGCGCGACCGATCCCAGGTCCAGGCGCAGGACCTTGGTGTAGGCGGCATCGGCGTCCGGCCTCAGGGGATCGGTTTCCAGGGCGGCGATCCGTCCACCATTCAGGCGCGGATGCTTACTTCCCCCGCCTTCCTGGCGCCCATCCCGCTGGGCGATAAAAACGGCCCGCTCCCGCAGCCAGGTGACGGTCACCTCATCCACGGGAAACACCCCGGCCAGAGCGCCCCATTCGGTGGTCATATTGGCGATAGCCAGTCGGTCGTCGATCGACAGCGATGTTACCCCCTGGCCGACAAACTCCACGGCGTGGTTGAGAACCTCGTCTTGATTAAAATGTCCGCACAGGGTAACGATAACGTCTTTGCCGGTGACGCCCGGGCGAAGTTGGCCGGTGAGTTCGACGCGGACTATCGGAGGCACCTGCCACCAGGTACGACCGGTTGCCCATATCGCCGCGGCGTCGGTGCGCACGATCGGCGTCCCAAGGCAACCCAGCCCGCCGTACATGTTGGAATGACTGTCCGATGCAACCACCATCGTGCCCGGCCAGGCGTAGCCTTCTTCGCACATAATCTGGTGCCCAATGCCACGACCGGCCGGATAGAAGTCGA
>JADFMC010000288.1 GCA_022564085.1 Fidelibacterota bacterium
CGGGGTGATATTCGTCGACCTGGCCCTGGCGCAAGTGGCGGCAGTGGGCGCGACGGTGGCCTTTCTGCTGGGCCAGGAACCGGGGAGCCTACCGGCCTACCTCACGGCGCTGGTGTTTACCCTCATGGGGGCGCTGCTGTTTACCCTGACCCGCGACAGGAAGACCCAAATACCCCAGGAAGCCATTATCGGCATCACCTACGTGGTGGCGGCGGCGATGATGATTCTGCTGCTGAGCAAAGCGCCGGAAGGGGGCGAGCACATTAACTCCCTGCTGGTGGGGAGCATCCTGTTTGTGACGCCGAAAATCATCGGCACGACCTTTATCCTGTATGCGATCATTGGCGGGATTCTGTATCTGTATCGGGAACAGTTTCTGACAGCCTCCAATCGGTATCATGATCCCGAAGCGATGGACCGGTACCGCCTGTGGGAGTTCCTGTTTTACGCTGTATTTGGCTTTGTGGTGACCAGCGCGGTGCAGATTGTCGGCATCCTGCTGGTGTTTTCCTACCTCATCATCCCGGCGGTGGGTGCCATGATGTTTTTTCAGACCTGGCGGGCACGGCTCATCTTCGGTTGGGGCATGAGCATTTTTGTGAGTCTGTTGGGGATGGCCCTATCCATCTGGCTGGATATCCCCACCGGTGCGGCTATCGTGGCAACCTTTGGGGGCCTGCTGGTCATCCTGGCGGCGGGGCGGTCAATCCTGGCCTGATGTCTCTGGCCGGGGCCGGGTGTAGCGCCAGAGAAACCAGCCCATTCCACCGATGAAACCGGCACTGAACAGCCACCAGGGATAGTTCTGGGGGACTGTCCGGGCGGCCAGGGCCGGGACATTCCATAGGAAGCTGGCCAGGATGACTCCGCCGGCCACCCATGCTACCGCCCAATCGATGGGACGGAAGGTGAGGGGGCTCCTTCGGGCAGCCGGAGGATGAAAACCGCCGCCGCCATGAGGGCTGCCGCCACCAACATGGGGGCGAGTACCGGGCCGGTCCACGGCAGGGGGATCAGGAAGAGGACGTCCCAGGTCAGTAGCGAGGCCGGCCAATCAAGGATAAGTTTCAAGACCAGGTAGTAGGTGAGGTCCCACAAACCGAAGCAGTAGGCGAAAATGGCAAATCGGCGCAGCTTATCCCGCGACAGCAGGCTGGCGAGGCTGAAAAGGAGCAATAAGGTGGCCGCCTCCCGGCCCAACTCGGTCCAGAGGAGATGGGCTGGCGGCGGGACAAGGGGGAAGCGAAAACCCTCCGGATAAGATATCTCCCGAAGATAGACAACCACCGACGCCTCGATGTAGCCGAATGCCAGGGATAGGAGACTGAGCCAAAGCAGTAACCGGCGTTGGCCAGGTTCCGTCATAGTGGCAAGTTAAGAAATCTGGCGATGGCTGCCGGGCGATTATCTGGCCGCGGCGGGTCTAGGGGACCTTGATGGAGAAGCTGTGGGTGTGGCCACCGCTGTTGGAGCTGGTTTTGAGGACCGTCTGGCCACTGGCCAGGGATTCAAAGTCACTCTTGCTCAGCATGATGGTGTGTGTATGGGAGCCAGTGCTGGTGATCGTCTTACCACTCCCGGGCGGGGTGGCTACATCGGCCAGCAGGATGGTTATATTGTGGGTATGGCCCGAATTATTGGAGGAGGTGACCGTAAAACCGTTCGTGCTGCCGTTGCTCGTGCTCGAATCCTTAGATGTGCCGTAGGGGTCATCGCATCCGATTTGTGTGACGAGCAGGGGCATCAAACCCATCGCTCCGGTAACATGAATAAGAAACTGCTTGCGTTCCATGGTTTCCCTTTTTGATTGACCAAACATTGTAAGGAACCTATCCCAGTCGAAAAGTCGTCTGGCCGACAGTTTGGCTGAAGGGAATAACCTGGCTGTGCGAGCTGCATTAACCGGCGGGCGGATCTTTGATTGAGGCAGTCGGGTTCCTATTTGCTTGCCGCCTATTTCAGCCCGAGCCTAAATTCACCCGCCTTAAGCGGCCCGTTCGTCTAGTGGTGAGGACTCCAGGTTTTCAACCTGGCAACAGGAGTTCGATTCTCCTACGGGCTACACCCGTTTTTCCCGTCGATAGCCTCTGAAATCGGTGGCCATCCCACCTTCGGCAGTTACCTAGCCGATGGTCAAACTCCCGCAAAGAACCGCAAACAACCGCACCATTTGCCGGATACGGAACCGGATACGGGGGTAGGTTACATTTTCCGTGGGGAATCGTTCGGAGAGGGAGAGGTGGTTTCTCATCACCGCGTGTACAATTTTATCTCGATAGCGTATTCGACCTAGCAACAAGAGGTCGATTCTCCTACGGGCTACCAGCGATTTCCCCGTCTAAAGTCGCCGAATTCCCTCGCTGGCTTTTATTTTTTTCACCTACCTCCTTCAACGTAAACAACCGCACTAATTGCCGGATACGGAACTGGATACGGGATAATCATAAACATTAAGTAGCGCACCTGCTTTGGGAGCAGGGGGTCGTAGGTTCAAATCCTATCGCCCCGACATCAAATTTGCCGATGGGAGATCAGTTTCTCGTCGGCATTTTTGTTTTCTACCTAGAGCTAAAAAAGCGATTCCTTCGCTGCAGATTTCCGCAAAGAATCGCAGATTTTACCCCATTTAGCATACGAATTATAGCATACGCAATTACTAGCCGGGATGCCATAAAACCCGTACCGCGCGCACCAGAATTGCGGTACGATTTTAAAAATAATTCGACAATATCTTGCCATGAATTCTAACTGAGAATAACTTTATTCAGCGCGAACGAGAGTCTAAGTAGACTCGTCTAAATAACCGAAGTCATCCGTAATTGTATGGACTTGGGTGGGAAGGTATATCCTTCCCCCCTGAATATGTCCTCACGGATGGCTTATGGCTCTCGTTCGCGCGACTGCCCGAGTCCTTCAGGGGGGATTATTTTTCTCCTTCCGAAGGCTCAATAACCCGCAGCGGGAGAATCGTCATGAGCCTGATCA
>JADFMC010000011.1 GCA_022564085.1 Fidelibacterota bacterium
ACCAAGACGGTGGAACCGGTGGATACCGATAACGTGAGTATTCATGATAACCGGTTGGAGGAGGAGAAACGTTCCGGGCAGGAAGACCAACTACAAGAGCGTCGGAAGCAAAAAAAAGGGGACGTTGTGGAGTTGTCCAGTCGAGCATCGGCTGAGCATTCGAAAGAGGAAAAGTCGGAGGACGATACGGGCCATCAAGGCCCCGAAACAGATGAACACCAGATCGATATCATCATTGAGTAAGATTCTATTGCTGGCCGCCATAATCGTGGGCGGGTCCGCCCAGGGCGGCTCAGGGAAGTATATAGCTTTTTTCTCCGCCGAGCAGGAACATTACCGGCGGATTCTAATCGACGGCGTCGGCAACCGGCACGTAAACGTAGAGCTGGATAGTTTGGGCCAGTGCGAGATCAGGATCTGGGGCGCCTCTGAAAAATCGTATGTGGGTCTGAGAAACTACAGTAAAGGCTACCTGATCCCGGTGCACATCCAAGTGGAATTCCCTGAGAAGCAGCTTATGTTGATTAAGGTTTATGGGACCCGTTTTAAGGAAGTAGTGAAATTTCGTGAGGTCGGGTCGGGCCTGTACGTCATTGACTTGTACGTCCGGCGCCTACCCCAGGAGAGCATTTTTCGTGAAGAGACCATCAGTGCCTTATGGCCGGGCGGCCGGTTCCAGCCGGATGTTATCCCCGGAGGGGGCGCTGCGGTACAACTGGCAGCAGCGCATAAGATAAGTTTTATTCCACCGGTATTGGCCAAACTGGCCCCCTATCGCTATGTGATTTACCGGGCTGTGTTCTGGGCCGCCGCCGTATTTGCCGGCCTGTTTATCACCGGCATACCGTTGATTATTCTCATGCGGCGTCGGAGAGCTCACCGCCGGTTCGGCTCCGGGCAGGGGAAGGGTGCCGACCGGCTGGATATGGCGGATGCAGCTGCGGTCCGCGCCCAGAACATGATGAAACACAATGGCGACCTCAGTTTTGAAGAGGCCACACTGATGGCCGATTTGGAAAAAGACCCCGCTGGCCGCTCCTGATCACCGCAGCCCCAAAGCGCCGGCATGCTCAGACTCGATTATCTAGACCAGTTCGGCGCGCTACTGGAGAAGAGCCTCTCCAGTGACGAAACCTACGACGCAGTCCTCGAAATCCTCGCACAAGTCATCGATTACAATTCCGCCACCTTGTTTATTAACGACCCCGTCACTAACCGGCTGGAGGTATCCCAGTCCCACGGCGAGGGCATTGTCGACCTGATCCTGGAGGTCACTTTCGAGCGGGGCGAAGGGTTGAGCGGTTGGGTGGCTTCGCAACATGACCCGGTGATTTTCTCCGCCATCCATACGGAAAACCGGGATCGCCTATTCCACTCCCTGGTTTCCATGCCTCTTTGGTCCGAGGATCGGCTGCTGGGGGTGCTCAACCTGGGACACTCCCAGTCCGGGTTCTACCGGCAGGAACATAAACCCGAATTCCAGAAATTGGCATCGCAACTCTCAATGATCGTTGAGCAGTTGCGGCTCAGGGATGAGCTTAAGGCGAAAAACAGTCGCCTTGAGGAGTTGCTGGTAGAGCTCCGGGCTGCCCAACAGGCCCTGGTGGAAAAAGAACGCCTGGCTGCCATTGGTGAAGTGGTCGTAAAGATCAAGCATGAAATCAACAACCCATTATCGATCATCATCGGATTCGTCGATCTGTTGAGCATGCAATGCCCCGAGGCACTGCCGGAATTCGCCAAGAACTTGGCCAAGATAAAGGCAGCTGCCAAGCGGATCGAGAGCCTTACCAAAGCTTTGGAGAACGTCGAATCGAGCCAGGCGGAGGAATATCACACCGGCGTTAAGATGTTGAAAATTGATTAGCCCAAAGCTGCCTGTAAGGGAAAAAACTACCACCTGGGATTTAATTAGAGTATCCCTCCCTGACCCGGTACGGAGGCCCTCCAGCCGGCGCTACCAGAATTACCCTTCTAATACCCTTTCTCCTCTGAAAACGTTCCGCTTGCAGCCATCAAACCAGTCCTGTCACCGGGTTTGGCACGGCATTTGAACCAATATTGCCCAGCGACATGAAATTGTGGAGTAACCATGGATTTTAATCTCGGCAGAATCGCCCGAAATATGACCAGGAACCTGTTAGGCACGGATATTATCGCCAACAACCTGGCTAATATCAGCACCACCGGTTTTAAAAAGGACGCCGCCTTTACCGACTGGTATATGGAGGCCGTCCAACAGGGCGCCTCTAAGAGCTATACCAACTTTTCCCAAGGGGAAATGATTCACACTGAAAATTCCCTGGATTTTGCCATCACCGGTGCCGGCTTTTTTGTGGTCCAGACCGAATTGGGCCTGGCCGTCACCCGTAACGGACATTTCCAAGTCGATGCCCAGGGTCTGCTGGAAACAGCCGCGGGCGAGCTGGTGCTGGGCGAGCATGGACCGATGTCAATTATTGCCAGCGGTGATACTCCCGGACAGGTGCTGGTGACCCGGCGGGGAGAGGTATATGTGGATGATGTTTTTATTGATAACCTGGCAATAGCCCAGGTACCCGATCTCCAGGCACTGGAGAAAATCGGTTCCAATCTGTTCAAGATCGGGAATGATATCCTGATGAACCAGATGGACCAGGAACTGATCGATATCCGCCAGGGGATGCTGGAAGGGTCGAATGTCTTGCCGGTGGTGGAGATGGTAACCATGATCGACCTGCAACGTAATTATGAATCGACTCAACGGGTGGTCAAAGCCATGGACCAGATTCTGGGGCGGGCCATTCAGTTGGGTGAGTACCGCTAAGGAGGATTTATGATCCGCTCATTGAGAACCGCTGCTCTGGGCATGGGTGCCCAACAGCTACAATTGGACGTGATCGCCAATAACCTGGCGAACATCAATACCACCGGCTTTAAGCGCAGTTCGGTGGAATTTCAGGATGTGCTTTATGAAACTATCGTATCGGGCGCCGGCGGCGGTGGTCTGGGAGCGGAAAAGCCTGCTGTGATCCAGATTGGCCATGGCAACCGGGCTGTTTCCACCTTCCGCACTTTCGCCCAGGGGACCATTACCGATACCGGCAACCCCCTGGATATGGCCATCGACGGAGACGGCTTCTTCCAGGTGCTGCGGCCGGATGGGAGCTTCACCTATACCCGGGACGGGTCCTTCCATCTTAACTCCGATGGGTTCATTGTCAATTCCTCCGGCTTAAGGTTGGCTTCGGAGATCAGTTTGCCGCCCGAATCAGATAGTGTCAGCATCGGCGAGAATGGAATCATTGAAGTGCTGCTATCCGGTGAGATCACCCCTAGCGAGCTCGGCCAGATCGAGTTGGCCAAGTTTGTCAACCCGGCGGGACTGCTGGCCATTGGCGGAAATATGTATGAGGAGACCGTAGCATCCGGGCCACCTTCCATCGGCTTCGCCTCGGATGCGGGCTTTGGCCGCACCCTCCAGGGTTTCCTGGAAAAATCCAACGTGGACGTTGTCCAGGAGATGATCAATATGATCATCGCTCAACGGGCGTACGAAATCAATTCCAAGGCAGTCAAAACCGCCGACGAGATGCTGGCCGTAGCCAACAACATCAGACGATGATCTCTGTCCGGACAGCTCCATCCTCATTTATCATGGCGGTCCAGATGGGTCTGTTGGCAGTGGCCTTAACTATCCCATCAGGTCTAATGTCGGCCGGGTCCTCCCGTGAGACCTTCAATAGCCGGCTGGAGGCCGCTCTCAGGGATCATGTTATGGGAGGATTGCGCCATGCTAATCTGTCCGGAGAGGTAGCCGCGGTACAGTTGCCCGCCAACTTGGGAGCATTTCCTCGCGACGCCGGTATCCGGCCGTTGCGATCCTTTTTGCCCGATAAGGCCGCCGGGCGCTATATCATTCCAATGGAAATCTCACCGCCGGGAGAACGGCCCGTGCGGATCTATCCCGCCGTAGAGACCGTAGCCCTGGTATATGGCTGGGAGGCCCAGCTGCCGCTGAAACGGGGTGATTCGCTGGACCCCAAACTGTTCAAGCGCACTACCGCCCGGGTGCGCCGGCGCGAGCGGGACTATTATACCGCTGCCAGTTTGCCTGAGGGCTACCAGATTTGCGCCCGGCTCGCTCCGGGAGAGATGCTACGGTATCATCATATCGAGCAGGCGCCGGCTGTCAAGCGGGGAGAGGATGTAACCATTTACTACCAACTGAACAGCATTACCCTGATATCACCGGGAAAGGCTCGCCGTCGCGGCCAAATCGGAGACATTATCCCGGTCATCGCGGCGGTAACTGGCAAGCGGCTCTACGGTCGCCTGACGGCGCCGGGCATTATAGTAGTGGAGTGAATTTATGAAGAATTTCAACAGATTTCTATCCCTGGGGTGGATCCTCCTCGCCGGGTTGGGGATTGGCACCGCGGTCCAGGCCCAGGATGGTCCCCCGACGCTGTTCGCCGACCATAAAGCCCGCCGTTTGGGAGATATGGTAACCATACTTGTGCAAGAGACCACCAATGCCCGGCGGGAATCCCAATCTAAACAGAACGATAATAACAGGGTGAACGTGGAGGGTGGAGTCGACGGAAACCTGTTGCGGTTCCTACCCGTTTTCGGATTGCGATCCACCCTGAAGACCAACTCGGAATCCAGGGAAGGGACTTCCCAGCGCGATCAGATCACCGGCCGGATCGCAGCGGTAATTACCGAGGTATCCGCGGCCGGCCTATATACCATCAGCGGTTCGAAACTGATCAACATTAACGGCGAGCGCAACCTGATGACTATCAAGGGTCAGATCAGATCCAGGGATATCAACAGCGATAACACCATCTTCTCCTACAACATTGTAGATACTAAGATCTACTATAGCAAAGCCGGCCTGTCCGGCAAATATGTAAAGCGTGGCTCTATCCCCCGGTTGGCCAACCTGATAATGGGTGGCGCGGGATTGGCCCTCATCGGCTATGTGGGCGGTATCAGCGCCTTGGCCATAATCAGGAGTTTTGCATTATAATGAATCGTTTGAAATACCTACTTTTAATCCTGGCACTGGGTCTGCAACAGCTGCCGGCTCAGGCTATCAGCCGCATTAAAGACATCACCACCTACCGCAATGTAAGGCAGGTGGCGTTGGTCGGTTACGGCCTGGTGGTGGGCCTGAACGGTACCGGCGACCGGGCTCTGGGCAACCGTGGGACGCTCTTCACGGTGCAGAGTATTGCCAATATGCTGGAAGAGTTCGGCCTGACCGTTAACAGCAAATTTATGCGCACCCGGAATGTGGCGGCCGTGATGGTTACCGCCAACACCCCCCGGTTCGGGAAATTGGGGGCCACCTTCGATGTGAACGTCTCTTCCCTGGGAGACGCCAGCAGCCTGGAGAACGGGCTTCTGCTCATGACGCCCCTACGTGATGCCCGCGGTGTCTATTACGGCCTATCTCAGGGTCCCTTGTCGGTGGGCGGCTATAACATCACCACCCTGGGAGGCGAACGGCTACGGCGGAATTACGCCCTGGTGGGACGGGTACCCGGTGGGGCCACCCTGGAGCGCCCGGTGCTGGGCAGCACCCTGCAGCTGGACCAGCCGTTGGAATTGCTGTTGAAAGAACCCAGTTATACCACGGCCACCCGGATCGCGGAGGCCATCAATATTTTTTCACCGGCGGTGGAGCCGCTGGCCCGCACTTTGGATGCCTCGGTGGTGCAGATCAGCTTCCCCGCGGCCTTGACCCAGTCTTACGAGTTGGTCTCGTTTGTGGCCAGCATCGAAACCTTGACTGTAGTTCAGGATGTGGATGCCCGGGTAGTGATAAATGAGCGCACCGGGACTGTGGTGGTAGGAGGCAACGTGACTATCGGCGAGGTGATGATATCCCATGGCTCGTTACAGATCCATACCACTACCACGCCCTATTTCTCCCAACCCACCTCTTTTAGCGGCGGCCAGACCATTTTCGTGCCCATCAGCCAGACCACGGTCACCGAAGAAGCAGGTGAGGCGGCGATCCTATCAGCGGCCACCGTGGCCGAGTTGGCAGCGGCGCTCAATGACATGGGCTTCAAGCCCCGGGATGTGATCGCCGTGTTCCAGGCTATCAAAGAAGCCGGTGCTCTTAACGCCAAATTGATCATAATGTAGGGATAGCTAATGCCCGTACAAGGTCTCGGACCAAAACAGATCCCACTCCCGGCCAGCGAGGGTCCCCAGGCCCTTGATGAACGCCGAGCTGTCATCAAGGACCAGAGAATACACAAGGTGGCCCGCGATTTCGAATCAATTTTCTTAAGCCAGCTGGTCCGGGCCATGGGAAAAACCATCCCGGAAGGTTCCATGACCACCGGCGGCATGGCCGACCTGATGTTCGACCAGGTTATGGGGCAAGCATTGTCTGAGGGGGGCGGTATCGGCCTGGCGAAAATAATTTACCGGGACCTGCTGTCTAAAGATGTTTCGGATAACTCCGAGAAAGGTGATATAGCCACAATGCAGAACCTGATTATGCCCGCCCAGAGAAAGGGAATCGATGTCAAATCGTCCAGCGAATGATCGGCTGATCGCCCGACTGATCACTGTCCTCTCGGAAGAGATGCAGATGTACAACGCGTTGTTGTTGGCCTTGCGGGAGAAGCAGACCAGTATTATCGAGGGTAAAGTGCATGAATTGCAGGAGTCGGTCCACAAGGAGCAGACCATCCTGAACCGCACCAAGGCGGTGGCGGCCAGCCGGGAAGAATCCTTCCAGGCAGTCAGCGCGGCCCTGAGCGGGGAAGAGGAGATCCGCACCCTGAGCCAGTTGATCCAGGTGGTGGAATCGTCATACGCCGAGCGTCTCTCGGACATCCATAGCTCCCTGCAGCAAATCCATCAGCAGGTGATGCTGACCAACGAGGAAAATCGTTACCTGCTGAACTACTCTATAAATTTCGTTCGGGACGCCGCCCGTGAACTGGTGCGCTCCTCCGACCAGTTCCCGGTCTACTCCGCGACCGGTACCGGTCAGGAAGGCCCCATGGGCTCGCGTCTGATCGAGGGGAAGGTGTGATATGGGTACCATCGCTACGCTGTTCGAACTAGGCCGGCAAGGGATGATAGCTTCCCAGTCGGGGATGCAGGTTGCAGGGACCAACATTACTAATGTCAATACCAAGGGTTATTCCCGCCAGCGCTTGGACGTGGTGCCCCAATTGCCACAGGTTCTGGCCGGTTTCAACCTGGGTGGGAGCCTCAATGCGGATAACCTGCGGCAAATTCGGGACGCTTTCACCGACCGGCAGTTCCGCAGCCAGAATTCACTGAAGTTTCAGTACCAGACCGAGGAGTCGGTCCTTTCCCAGCTTGAGGGGCTTATGCCCGCCGACAATGAGGCCGGTTTGCGGGCCATGCTGGCCGAGTTCTGGGACGCCTGGGACCGCCTGTCAAACGACCCGGAAAACAATGTGGCCCGCGATGATATATTTAACAAAGCCGACACCATGGCCACTACCTATCGGCGGATCCACCGGGAGATAGTCAACCTGCAAGGGGGCATCGAGGACGAGATCGAGGCCTCGGTCGCCAAGATCAACAGCCTGGCTCAGCAGCTCGCTAAGCTGAATGCTGCCGACCAGGGTGACAACCTGAATGTTATCGACCACCGCAACCGCCTGATCGACCAACTCTCCGAGGAGGTCAACATCCAGTTCAATATGGATGGGAAAAATACAGCTGTCACAATCGGAGGTGTTAACATTGTAGGCGGGGTCGAAAGCTTTGATTTTAGGCTGGAGCGCATCGCCGATGATCAGGGAGTGGGCCAGATAACTTTATTTATGGGAAAAATCAATCCGATAGAGGTGGCTGTTACCTCCGGTATCCTGGGCGGATTGATTAAGGTTTCCAACGGTGATATCCGGGACATACTGGAGCGTATGGATACCCAGGTGTTGGCTATCGTGGACCAGGTGAATGCCCTCCATCAGACCGGCTTTAACCTGGACGGCGCCACCGGGAGGGATTTTTTCGCACCGGGGATCTTGGGCGCCGCCAATTTCGAAATCGATACGGTCATCGCCGGTGACCACAATCTGATCGCCTCCAGCGATACTCTGGGGGAGACCGGTAACGGCGGTATCGCCCGGGCTATTTCGGCCCTCCGGGATGTCCGGATAATCGGCTCGCAGACCCTCGAGGAACATTATCGTTCTATGATAGCCAACCTGGGGGGACGAATCCAGGAATCCGCTTTTTTAAAGAACAGTCAAAAGAAGGTGGTTGACCACCTGGAGTTGAAGCGGGAATCGGTTTCCGGTGTAAGTATTGAAGAGGAGATCATCCTGATGATGCAGCTGGAGCAAGCATTTACCGCCGCCTCCCGAATGGTGGCCATGGCCGATGAGCTCACCAGGACCCTATTACGGCTATTCTAGAAGGAGGTAAGTAAAGATGCGGGTAACGACTAACATGCGGCAAGGGGCGATTATCAGGGCGCTGGCTGATAGCCAGGAACGCTTGCTGGAGGCCCAAACCAAAATCAGCACTACCAAGGAAGTGTCGGCTTCGTCCGACGGCCCCGCCAAGTTTGATAGGGCCTCCCGGCTTAAGACCCTGCTTTCCCGCAATAACCAGTATCAGGATAATATCGCTGACGGCATCGGCTGGGCCAGTACCAGTTCAGATACTCTAAACAGTGTCTACACTATTCTGATGGATGTTCAAATCAATAGCCTGCGTGCCGTGGGCAATGTTAATCCGGACGCACGCCCGATCGCCGTTCAAGCAATTAACGCTATGCTGGAAGAGATGCTGGACCTGGCGAATGGTAAGTTTTTGGGTAAGAACCTGTTCGGTGGAACCATCACGCTCAACACCAAGCCATTCAGCTATGACGGCTCTACCGTTACCTACGAGGGGAACGAGGGCGAGTTGTTGCGCAAGGTCGGTCCTGATATATTCATTTCGGTAAATACAGTGGGCAGTGAGTTCGAAGATGTATTCCATGCTACCATTGCCACACGCGAAGCCATTATTGCCGAAGACAACAGCGCTATGACGGACGCCATGGGCCAGATTGAAGATTCCATGAAGGCACTGTTCAGCGCTATGGCTTCCTCGGGCAACCGCCAGAAGAAACTGGAGCTTACCCGGGATAATCTCGAAACGGCGGAAATCAATTTAAGCGCTCACATTTCCCAGTCGGAAGATGTAGATTTAACCGAGGCGATATTGCGGTTTAACTCCCTGGAACTGGGCTTCCGCGCCGCCCTGGAATCAAGTGCCAGAATAATGAATTTGAGCATCCTCAACATCCTGTAAGCATGGCGGACCAACCAGCCGATAAGCAATCCCAGCCGGAGTGGGAAACTTCCTCCGAACCGGCCGATTTCCCGGCCGGTATTCCGGGGTTTGAAGAGCATAAGAGATTTGAACTGGTCAGCCGCGCCGATCTGCGCCCGTTTCTCTGGTTACGGTCGCTGGATGACCCGGATGTGTCGCTGCCGGTGATCGACTGCCTGCTGCTCAATAGGCAGCTACTGCCGGAAATCAACCGGGAGGTGCTCAGCCAGATCGGTGATCCCACAAAAGAAAAATTCGATTCCTATTGTGTAATACGGGTGGACCCCGAGGCCGGGACCATCACCGTCAATACCAAGGCCCCGGTAGTGATCAGTTCACAGACCCGGCGGGGATTCCAGGTCTTCCTGGACAACCCCGATTTGCGCCTGGATGAACCGTTGTCCAACTTAGTCCCTCCTCGGAAAGACCATTAAAGTTGCTGGTACTAACTCGCAGGAACGGCGAAAGCATCCGCATCGGGGATGGCATCATCGTCACAATTCTGGACCAGTCCGGCGGCCAGGTCAAAGTAGGGATTACCGCCCCACCCCAGGTACCTATTCACCGGGAAGAAATTTACCTCAAGATCAAGGCCGAGAATCTGGCTGCTGTTCGGGCTAGCAAGGCCACTAACCTGCTGCTGAAGCAGTTAACAAACGAATTCAACGTTAAAGGCAACCTGGGCTCCCCGCAGCTCGATAAATGATTTCTGGCCCAGCTGGCCAAACCCCGTCTACAGAACCTCGCATTTAATTTTCACGATAGTTTCATGGCAGGGGAGCCACTGTGGATGTTCGGCCATTCATGGGTGAAAAGCGTACCAAACCCAGTACGCCAATCGCGCATCAGTTCACCCCACAGGCTTCGAGCACCATCAGGATGACGCCCGGCGCAATGCCAAACCATTGATTGCCGCCGGCAATAACTGTCTAATTTTATACAGCAGCTAAAATCATCTCTAAATTCACTAAGATGTTGGGCGCTCCACCGCCGGTTGATTAATATATCGTATCGTCGTCCACGGCGCTACTGGGCGAATCGGAGGTTGGTAATGTTAGCTATCGGATTGCCTCGGCCAGATTCACTATTACATTTAATACCGGTATATTCATGCACCTTAATGGTGGTCGAATCTCTTAGTACAGTGACACCCGCATCCTGTGCTCGAGGCGAAATCTGATCATCAGCAGGGCCGGCAGTTTTCGCAGAACATGGCAAGAAATCAATAGCACCTGGCAGTTTCCGCACCTATTATTTCCAGGTTGAAAACGACTAATTGGTGGAGGGTTGACCAAAATGGGATTCCTGGAACAGCAACTTAAGAGAGAATATAAGTCGGGGCAGGTTATTTTCAAGGACGGTGACCCCGGCCAGACCATGTTCATTATCCTGGAAGGTAAGGTGGAGATCACCAAATTGCTGGGGGATCAGAAAACGGTCCTAGCCACATTGGATAAGGGTTCGATCTTCGGAGAGATGGCGATCATCGACCGGGAACCCCGGTCGGCCACCGCCACCACACTTAATGATACCATGATGCTTGAGATCAGCCGGGAGATGTTTCATGACCGATTGGCCCAAGTGCCGGGCTGGATGCAGAGCTTCTTTGCCATTTTAGTGGACCGCTTGCGTTCTGCCACCCGCCTCCAGAGTATATTGCTCACCCAGGGCGCCGGCCGCCAGATACTCAATCTAATGGCTGTGATGGTTCAATCGGGCGATAAAGATTCCACCGACCGGGTCATATTGCCGATGCATGAAACCGCAGGCAAGATGGCTTTTATCCTGGGCCTTGAAGAAGAGCTGGTGAGCAAAACTATTCTGCGGTTTATCGACAGTAAACTCTGCGAAGTAGCCCGGAAGATTGATGCGGGCCGGGTACTGGTGTTCGATAACACCGAAAAGCTGTTTCAACTGGCTCGTTTCTGCAAGGAGAGGATGCTCATCGAATCCGGTTTGATCAAGACCATGTCGGAGGAATTCCGGTTTAAAAACCGGCACGAGGTGGAGCTGTTGCAAGTGCTGTCGGCGCTTGTTCAGGATCCGGACGTGCCCGATGACATGTCCGCCTCCAAAATGGATGAACGGGTCAAGGAGAAATATAAGAATCCCATCGGGCTCTACCAGCCTCTACTGGACAACTTTGTCAAGGTCGGTCTGTTAGAAAAATTCCAACCCAAGGATGGCGATCCGTCCTACGTGATCAACAATAAAGAGCTATTCCAAGACCAGTTGGACAAAATCAGTTTAGTTAAGGAGTTACGAGGGTTGGAGAATAAAATCCGCCGTTGAAGTACCCGGAGGAACCGTCCCTGGGCGATATCACCCTCTGCTTGGTGGTAAAGCATCGCACCGGGAACCTGGCCAATGTTCTGCACTCGGTCAATCGGCTGGTTTCCCGGATGGTGGTTCTGGAGGCGGTTGGCCAGGGCACTAAAACAGTGCAGCACCTGGCTTCTGAGTACGATGCCGACTACCTGCACGTTCCGCCAAATCCTGACCATGCCTTTTTGCTCAACCGGGTACTGGAGCGGGTCGACACTGCTTGGGCCTTATTCCTCAACCAGCCGGAAGTGCTGCATCTGGACGATCAACAAACTTTGCTGAAGATCCTCGGTAATACCGAGGCCATCGCTTTTGACTTCCCCATCATAAGACTGTCTGAGCCTGATAACCACCACTTCGAAACCCGGCTGATTAGAAGCGATAGGGGTATACATTGGCAGCATGCCATATATCCAACGTTGGTGGACAGTCTGCAGCTCGCCGGCCAGCAGTTACAGCAACCACCGGTGACCGAAATAATGCCTACGGTGGCAGTGGTCAGTCTGGGGGAACCGCGCCCGGAGGAAAGGGAGTTGCAGGAGGCCTTGGATAGCATCGAGGCAGAGCTCAAACGTGATCCCAATTCGATTCGCTACTGGTACCATCTGGCCCAGGTGACCCGGCAGCTCCAGGATTGGCAAAAGTCGCACGATGCGGTGGAAGAAGGTTTGAATGTTATCAGCCGTCAGGCGGATACGGCTTTTGCCGAACCTGATGCGGCCAACGGCCTGATCGGCATGTTCTGTGAGGCCCTGCTGTCCGGCCAATTCCAGCCTGATAAAACGGTGCTTTCGCTCTGGACGATCTTCAACAACATGGTCTCCGATGGCCGTTTCAGCCTGCCACTGGGGCGACTGTTGTTATCTACGGGCCAACGGAAAGAAGCCATTTCCGCCCAGCTGGCTGCAATGGAAACTTTCTTTAGCCAGCGCAAGTATCATTTGTCCCTGGAAAACGGCCTCTTCCGGCCGGCGTTGTTTATCTGGGAGGTGGAGGCCGGTCATGGGAGTCGCGCCCTGTTGACCAGCGTAGTGAATGTGCAAACTATCTTGAAGCCGCAAAATTTCAATTTTCAGTTGGTTCTGGAGTATGTCTTCGAGCAAAATCGGGACCTTTTTGCCAGGCTACAGCAGGTCCTCCAGCGCAGTTTGCGGGCCAAGGGATAGCATGGCTCAGGGTAGGCCCTAAATGTGCATGATTGTGCATGACGAAGTGGAATTATTGCCCTGCTGTCTGGAAAAATATCCAGGGTGTGGTTGATCGACTGGCGGTGGATACTTGCTCACAAGATGGTACGGTTCAGAGTGCTCAGTCGTCGAGAGCAGAGGTTTATTCATTTGACGATAATATTGCCTCAGTCAGGCTGCTCTATACGCCCAGTCTGGTGATGGCGAAATGGCGGCTTGATTGTAGCAAGTGAATTCAGATTAATTACACAACAAGGTCCGGTTGCCAAATATCAGCTAATATCGGCTGGGATCGTAGTTGTAAAGCCAGTGCCGGGCTACTCTGCGAATAATATATATCGGGATATCTTAATATTTTAACAGACTTATATACTTCTAGACTATCGCCCAATATCTGGATAAATTGCCATGGGAGGTTTTACCATCAACCTGGGCCGAATGTGAATTTATATTCGACCGAGAGCAGGTTAAAGGCAGTCTAACATGCTGGTAAATACCGTGAACACTATTGTAGACAGGGAGTTAAAATAGTCTTATGAGTGATTTTAGTTGGCAATATGGCGAGCGCTTTAGGCAGATCCGTAAAATGGCAGGACTTAGCCAGGAGGAATTTGGGGTGGTCCTGAATGTCAGTCGCCAGACCATCAATGCTTACGAAAATGACCGGCAGCGTCCCACCATGGACATGATGGAAAAGGTCTGTGAGCGACAGAACATCAACCCGTCCTGGCTGTTGACCGGCGTGGGGGATTCGAAGAAGGGCGCCACCTACACCTATTCTCCGGAAAGTGGCGTGCAGATTTATTCGGTAGGTGATAGTAGTTTCACCCATGAACAGCACACCTTGATGAACTACATCGCCGAAGATCCGGAAAGGGCTACACAAATGGCCCATCTGCTCTTCAGCGGCGCGCTGAAAGAACTGTAACCGAAACGATTCCGCTGATTGAGGCTCTCTTATGCCGCCGGGCGCGGTCCTGAACCCAACCCGCCGTTGGGAATGAC
>JADFMC010000289.1 GCA_022564085.1 Fidelibacterota bacterium
GCGCTTCAGCAGGTTTTTGCGGGTCAGCACCACCTCCTTGTTCCGCACGGGCACGTAGCGCGACAGCCGCACCACGCTGGGCAGCGGCATCTGCCACGAGGGGGAGTGAATTATCTCCTTATAATTAACTACCTCCTCGGCCTTCTCCAGGATCAGCAGGATAACCGCCCGTTTGGCGTTGGTCACCATCACCGGCTCGTAGCTCTGGTTCAGCACCAGCACATACCGGTTCAGGATACCGTTGGGCCGTCCGTTGCTGCCGTTACTCATGGAGCAGCTCCGAGGTATCCCGTCCCTGAAGAAATATGCCCCTCAATAGGTGGTTATAGGCCGGGCTATCCGGATCCAGGCTCTCTTCTTTCACCCAGCCGGAGGAATGGATGATGCCTCCGCCGCCGGTGGCAATCCCCACATGGGAGACTTCGCCATCCGCCTCGCTGAAGAAAAGCAGGTCCCCCGGCTGGGCCGCTCCCAATTCCACCGCAGGCAGCTCCTGAAAGCGGTGTTGCCCGCCCGAATTTCGCGGCAGGTCTACCCCCAGCGCTTTAAAGCAGGTCTGCACCAGTCCCGAACAATCGAATCCCTTAGGGGTTTTGCCGCCCCAAAAATATGGCGCCCCCAGAAAATGCCGAGCCACCTGTACAATCCGTTCCCGCCTGGTACCGAAGAGCTGTTCCGAGGTGGGCTGCAACCAACCTGTGAGACCATCGGGCAGGGCTACCTGTACCCACGGATCCCGGCGATCCAGCACCGGCAGGCGGCAGCTGAAAACCGCCTCTCTGATGACCGGCTCGTCGTCAGCCGGCTGCATCCGGATAGGGGCCACTGCCGCAGTCACTGTCACACTCTCTACCTCGACTAGAAATTCCGGGTTTTTTATCATATAAAAATAATACAGCCAACCTTCGTACCCGTCCCACTGGCGCACCTGGTACCACTTACCTCGCTGGTCGATTACCCGGGGCCTCTCCCCCAGCACGGCCTGAGTCACCAGCTCGGCGCTGAACGCCGGTTCACCATACACATTGGCTACGGCGCTATTGACCACCATGCCACTTCGCGGGTGGGGTTCAGGCATGCCAAACTTTCCTGTGTGGGCCGTTAATCATGGCATAAGCGTTTAACTTATTCGGCGAACGGGTGAGGTTCAAAGACTTAAATCCAGCCCACCGGGGCCGGAATTTAAGGCGGGAGTCGCCCGAAAACTCAGCCGGAAACCGGGCGATTCCCGCGCCCCAGGCATCAACCACTGCAGCTGCGGTCAACTGCCCGGGCGCCAACAAGCTTGTTTCCATGGTCCCGGAGGCTCCAATTTTACTGCGGTTTGAAGATTACCGCGATCAAGGACTACCAGGAAAACACCACGGTCCAGGGTTTTTTCCTCTGCCTGGAAAAGAACCGGCACACGACCAAGTTGGGAGATTATTACCTGGATCTGCTGTTGCAGGACGCCACCGGCCGCATTCCGGCCCGGGTGTGGGACAACGTAGACCATTTCAGCGGGCTGTTCGAGGCCGGCGACCCCATCGCCGCCAAAGGTGTGGTGGAAAACTTCCGCGGTTCGTTGCAGCTCAACTGCACCCACATCGCCAAAGCCACCAAAGAGCGCTACGGCCGCTACGGTTTCCGGGAGGAACTGCTGGTCCCAACCATCACCGAGGATCCCCGGAAGCTTTGGGAGTCGCTGCGCCGCCTCATAACCGGGGTCCGCAACAAGCATCTCAAGGGGTTGCTACGCACTATTTTCCGGACCCACAAAGCGGCGATCATGGAGCTGCCCGGATCGCTAAACTATCATCACCCCGAGCGCGGCGGATTTTTGCTGCATCTGGTGTCCACCGGTGAGATAGCCGCCTTTCTGGGGGACTACTATCCCCGGGTGGATAAGGACCTCCTGGTGTGCGGTACGCTGCTCCACGATATCGGCCGGGTGCGGGCGGTAACCCGAACTTTAGAGGCGGAATATACCGAGGAAGGCCAGCTGGTGGGTTATGTGGTGCTGGGACGCGATATCGTACGGGCCGGGATAGGGGACGATGACGATTTCCCCGCCGATCTGGCCCTGCTATTGGAGCACATTATCCTGGCCCACCCCGGCTATTCGTCCAAGGAAACGCCCCGGCACCCGCGCTTTCCCGAGGCCCTGCTGGTGCATATGATCGACGATCTGGATGGGAAGCTCGACCTGATGTACCGGGCCATCGACAACGACACCTCCGAAGGCTCCTTCACCTCGGCCCGCAACTACTTCCGCTCCCTGCTCTTTAAACAGACCGGCCGGTGAAAACCACCACCATGACCAGGGTGGCTATGTTCGTGGCCCTGATGGTTGGTTCCGGCTGGGCGCTGGCGATGGTGCCCAATGTGGAGTTTATCACCGCCCTGGCATTTACCGCCGGCGCCGTTTTGGGACCGCTCCGGGGGGCAGTGGTGGGCAGCTCGGGAATGTTCCTCTTCTCCGCCACCAACCCGCTGGGGTCCGGGCTGGCCTTTCCGGTTCTGTTGGCGGCCCAGATAATCAGCCAGGGCCTGACGGGATTGTCCGGCGGCTGGTTTCAGCGCTGGACCACCGGCGTCCGGAACGGCTGGCCGCTACGGCTCGGCCTGGCGATCACCGGCTTGGCCTTGACGGTAGTCTACGACGGCCTGACCACCATCAGTTTTCCCCTGTTCGCCGGCGCATCGCTGCACGAGATCGGGGTCGTGCTGATCGCCGGCCTGGCCTTCACCATTATTCACCAAGTTTCCAACCTGTTGATCTTTTTCTGGGTGGTGCCGCGAATGATCCAGGTGGCGCGCCCCGCTACGCTATCATCCGCCGACCAGGTCCCGGCCGCCTCACCCGGGAAAGAAGGGCCATGAGGGGCGGTATCCGGCAGATGCTGCCCCCGGTGCTGGTGGCGCTCACCGGATCACTGTTGATCGGCCAGGTGCCGGAGACGGAACCTTCAGCACCGCCGGCCGGGGCGAAATCAGTG
>JADFMC010000290.1 GCA_022564085.1 Fidelibacterota bacterium
GGCCTACCCAGGCCGCCAGAGGATCGGCCAGCGCCAGCACCAGGATACCGATCTCCAGGGCCAGTGGGGAGCGCTCCCAGAAAAGGGCCACCAACACCACGAAAGCCAGGGGGAAATATACGGTGCCGTAACTGACACGCTCGGTGGCATGCATGCTTTTGAACTTTGCCATTCGGAGGGTCACCAGGTTGATCCCGATGAATAGAACTCCGGTTACCAGTGGCCAAAACGGATCACGAAAAATAAAGCGGCAGCAGAAGATCAGCAGGCCGACTATGACGTGCACCGTGCGGCGGGTGGCGTCAGGGCCTACCTGCCAGCGGGCGGAGAGCCATTCAGTGATTCCCAATAAAATAAAAATTGCTACCAGGAAAGCGATCCAGGTGAGCACCGGCGAAGACAAAAGCGGCACGAATGGCATCGAGGAAGGTAAAATTGGGAGCGGGTAGAGTCAATCACAGAGTGGGGGAAATTATGGGCAATTATTCCGTTAACTTTCCCCCGCGCCCAGCGTCAAAAGGGTACCATGAATGTCAGACGACAGAACGCTTATCGCCCGGTTCCTTGGCGGCGATCAAGGAGCATTCGATCAACTGGTACTGAAGTACCAGGAACAGATCAGGCGGTTCATATTTCGCTCTACGGACAATGTGGAGGACAGCGATGACCTGGCTCAGGAGGTCTTTATCAAGGCCTATAAAAATTTGTATCGCTTTCGGGGTGAGAGCCAGCTGGCTACCTGGCTCTATCGCATCGCCGCCAACGTCCTCAATTCCCATTTTCGCCGCCAACGGCTGCGGGAGTGGCTCCCTTTGGGGGAACATCCAGCTCCGGCTGAATACTCGCCCGATGACGATTCCGGCCAGCGGCGCCGGGCACTATTGGCCGCCTTACCGCGCTTATCGTCCCAGGAGCGTAAAGTGGTAATTCTAAAAGGGCTGCAGGAGCTGACAGTGAAAGACACGGCCCATATCCTGGGAACTACCGAAAACGTGGTTAAAGTGGCTTTTCATACGGCCCGCAAGAAGCTCAAAGGGATGCTCAAAGATGTCTGAACGCAGACCCGGTGAACCGGATTTCTCCGCCGGCGGCACATTTCTGCTGAACCTGAGGCAGGAGCTGCGCCGGCGCGGCCGACGCCGGGCCAGGCTGTCTACATTGGGTTCAGCGGTCGGTCTGGGATTGCTGTTCTTGCTCTCATTCTCCGTACTCCAGGAGCAGCGCCAGGAAGACCTCTGGCAGGAGTATTTGGTCAGCCAGGTCGGTGAGGAGCTGGTGCTGGATGAGGAGGAATTAGAGTTGGCCTGGGAACTATACCTGACCAGCCTTATGGAGCTGGAGGATCTGGACTACTTGCTGGATGCTGTACTGGAACTGGAGGCCGGCGCTGATCTGCTGCAATCGATCAATTTGAAAGGTTGACGAATGAAGGTGAATATAGCACACAATCGATCATTTATCGCGATAGGGCTCATGCTGCTGCTGGGTTGGATGACCCTGGCGGCCCAAACCATAGAGGAACCCGGGTTGCAACCTGCCGGCCGGGACGATTTCGCCCTGGCCTGGTGGCAGGATGAAGCCGAAGAGCTCCCCTTGAGGGGACCCATGATGCACCCCGGCCAGCCGGGCGGTCCCTGGCCCCAGCACAGTCCCCGCCAAACCAGCATGGTGCGCATGTGGAAGCTGACCGAATACCTTGAACTATCTGAGCAACAGGCCGAAAAGTTCTTCCCCCGGGCGCGGGGACACCGGGATGAAATGCAGAAAATCGGTGAGCAGCGCCGGGAGTTGCACCAACAATTCGTGAAAAAGATCGAGGGCGGTAAAGTTTCCCGCCGGGATACAAAAAAGTTTATAGATCAGCTGCACCGGCTCGACCTGGCTCGTCTGGACCTGCGACACAAGCATATGACGGGGGCGGAGGATGTGCTGACCGTGGTCCAGCAGGCCAAATATGCCACCTTCGACGAGCATTTCATGGGCCAGTTGCGGCGGCGGCTAGGTGATCGGGATGTCCGACGTGAAATGAAGGGTAAGGCCTTCAAACGCAAGGGGGATTACCGCCGGGCGGTGCCCCGCATGCACTGGTTTGATCGCTGAGAAAATACGCCCCTGATCCCCGGATTACCCCATACTGAGGAATACCGCAGACCTTGGAAAGGACTTTCCTGGCCATACTAGATAGCAAGCTCGTTGGAGCCTTCCCTAATCTAAGGTATTCGAGAGTTACGAATCTAAAAAAAGCGACCCCGGAAAACCTCGGGCCGCTGAAGGCTGGAAAAAGACCTATCGCGTAAGCTCACTAGACAGAGCTACCCGTAAAACTCACTTTCGTCTTTACTAAATTTGTCGATAATCTGATCAGTATACCATGGATATATCTCGGCCCCTCGATTATGAACATGGACCGTTGTACTCAATTTGCCTTGTGGCGTGTTTTTCCTAAGTTTCTTTCTACTCCCCTTTGCCTCATGGATTTCTATCCCGTTCTGTCCCACGATTCTAGCAATCTCAGTCCAACGCAATGATGGTTTCTTGCTAGTTCGCTTACCCATTTGCTGTCGCAGCTGAGACGGGTAAATTCCTATACTTTTCGATTAATGCCGGATCAATGTATGTATCCGTCGTTAGTTCAAGATTTTCAATGTAGCGCTTAATACTCTTGGGTTCTACCGGCTTTTTGGCCAGCTGCATATACACATCCCAATACATCGGTGCTGCTCGGCCAATCAACATATCCCTGACAACATCTTCGAGGGTTTTCTCTGCTAAAGCTTCCTTAAGCGCATCTACTAGGTCAATGCCTAAAACGTTAAATGCCTCATCCGGTGTATTTCCTACGCCAATTTGATTGAGCGGTAGACACTTCACAATATGCTTGCCCTCCGCTTCAAAGAGAAGTGCGGGCATCCCATTAAATGTCAGTGTATTAGTAATTGCGCCATTTCCAAGTTTCAGTTCGATTCTTACCGTCAGG
>JADFMC010000291.1 GCA_022564085.1 Fidelibacterota bacterium
GCGGGACGTTGCAGCACCTGGCCCAGCTCCCGGGCCGCCCCGCGCAGGTGGGGAGCGATCCCGGCCGCCGGCCGTACACCGCCGTACCGGTCGTCACCAAATATGGGATGGCCCAGGTGGCTCAGGTGCACCCTGATCTGGTGTGTGCGTCCGGTGTGGGGCTGCACATCCAGCAGGGTAAATCCCGGGAAGGTCTCCTTGGTGCTATATTCTGTCAGGGCACTGCGGCCAGCGGTGGAACTGGTGGTAAACGCCAGCCGGTTACGCGGGTCGCGTACCAGGTTGGCTTCAATCCGGCCGCTCGGTTTGGGCCGGCCCCACACCAACGCCAGGTAATGCTTTTTTACTTCCCGCCGCTCGAACTGGGCTGCCAGGGCGCCATGAACCTGGTCGGAGAGAGCTACCACCAGCACGCCGGAAGTGCCCTTGTCCAGCCGGTGGACGATCCCCGGCCGCAGCCGGCCGCCTGCGCCCGATAGCCGCTCGAAGCGCCCGGCCAGCCCGTTCACCAGCGTGCCCCGGCTGATCCCGCGCCCGGGATGGGTCACCAGGCCGGCGGGCTTGTTTACCACCACGATCCACCGATCCTCATGGATAATGTCCAGGGCCATCTCTTCAGGCACCACCCGCTGCCGGTCCGGCTCCCCCGGCAGGTCCACCTGGATGCGCTCGCCCCCCGCCAGCGGCTCACGGGCCTTGACCACCTGAACATCGTCCACCCGCACCAGGCCCCCCTTGATCAGGGCTTGAATGCGGGTACGGCTCAGTCCTTCCAGCCGGTCCACCAGAAAATGGTCCAGGCGGGGCCAGGCGCCATCAGCCTCAAGGGTGGTAACAACGGCCGGCTCAGGCACTTTCCACCTTGACACTTTCAGTCGGCGGGGCAACGAATATAGAGATGATCAAATAGAGGATCACACCGACGGTAACCGCCGAATCAGCCACATTGAACACGTACCAGCGGTGGCTTCCGAGCCCCACGTCGATAAAATCGACCACCCGGCCGAACATCAGGCGGTCCATCAGATTGCCGATGGCGCCGCCCAATACCAGGGCCAGGGCGGCTTGCGTAGCCCGGTGGCCGGTACGCTCGCGATAGAAGTAGTAGCAGATAATTCCCGTGGCCAATAGATTGAAACCGGTGAAAAGCGGCAGGGCGGCGCCCACTGTGATGCCGAAGACGATACCACTGTTTTCCACGTAAGTCAACCTGAGCAGGTTACCTAACAATGGCGTGGAAGTATGCAGCTCCACATTACTGCGGACCAGGAACTTGGTCATTTGGTCCAGGACCACAACTGTCGCGGTGTACCACAGGGCTCGCACTAAGAATTCAACCTACGGTCTTAGTGGCGCTTTTGGTCTTACAATCAAAACAGCTGCTGGTGTGCGGTACTTCCTCCAAACGCTCTTTTTTAATCAGTTCCCCACAGGTCCGGCAAATTCCAAATGTGCCGTCCTCGATCATCTCCAGGGCACGATTGATATAACGGAGGTAGCTGTTCTCCCTGGCCAGCCAGTAGTATGCTTTCTCACGTTCACCCTGGTCGGTGCCGGCGTCGGCCATGTGATAGGCATAGGTGGAATCGCCGGTGATTGAGGACTCATTGGCAATCTTGGTATTCTCCTTTAGAGCACCCATCTCCACGAGCAGCTTCTTCCGCTTGTCCAGGATATTCAGATTGAAATGCTCTAGCTCTTTTTTTGTCCATTTGGTTTTAGTCGCCATGAATATCGCTCACAATCCGGCCCGCGCAATGTGAATGCTCACATCAACGCCATTTAAATTTACAACTTTCTGATGGATTGGGCTCTCCAGATTTTCCACCAGACTGGTTCCCAGCACTTCCGCCAGGAAATAGTCCTCGAACCGCTGCAGCGCTTTTGTCAGGTGGCCATCGCCGGTGATGCCCACCAATATCCGCTCCTCAACCCTCAAGTCCGCCTCTTTGCGCATGTTTTGCACCTGGCGGATCAGGTCGCGGATAGTCCCCTCCTCGATCAATTCGGGCGTCAGGTCGGTATTGACCCCCACCACGAGGTCCCTCGAAGTAGCCACGGAATATGGCGGGACGGCCTGCTCCTTGACATTCAAGTCGGCCGGTTGGAACTGTTCGCTGCGTCCGGCAATTTCCAGGGTTATAACCTCTTTCTTACGCCATTGGGCCAGCACTTCCGCCTGGTCCCGCTCGGCCAGCGCCTGCCGCACCTGCTCCAACTCCCGGCCGAAACGGGGCCCCAGCAGCGCCTGGTTGGGCTCAATCTGGTAACTGACCAGCCGTTCAGCGGCCACCCCGGTGCGCAGTGACTTGATATTGAGCTCCTCCAGCAGCTGCGAACCGTTTTTCTCCAGGGCCGCCATGGTGGCCTGGTCACCGCACACCAACAGTTCGCTGAGCGGCTGGCGCACCTTGAGGTTGGCCTTGTTGCGGGCCGAGCGTGCCAGGGCCACTACCTGCACCAGGCTGTCGATCTCCCCCATCAGCTCCTCATCCATCAGATCGGCGCGATATTCCGGGAAGGGGCACAGGTGCACGCTCTGGGGCGCTTCATCATCTAAGGAACAGACCAGGTTGCGGTAGATTACTTCGGCCACGAAAGGGACTACCGGCGCCAGCACCTGGACCAAGGTCACCAGCGACTCGTGCAGAGTGCTGTAGGCGGCGTACTTATCCCGGTCATTGGCACTTTTCCAGAATCGCCGGCGATTGCGACGGATGTACCAGTTGGATAATCCCTCCAGGTAGCTGTCCACCGCCCGCATCACCCGGTCTGTACGGTAGCCGTCATAGGCCTCCTTGGCGGCGCGCACCAGCTGTTGGGTCTTGGCGGTCATCCAGCGGTCGATCTCCGGCCGTTCCCCGTGGGGCACATTGTGCTTGCCGGGGTCGAATTCGTCCAGCGTGGCATAGGTGACAAAGAAACTATACGAGTTCCACAGGGTGA
>JADFMC010000292.1 GCA_022564085.1 Fidelibacterota bacterium
TATCCTGACGCTTATGGATCCAGTGTAGCTCCGCCGGGGGGCAAAGACCAGCTGCGGGTAATGGAAGCGCTGAAACCGGGTGTGGTCCTCAAGTCTCTAGAAAAATCATTGACCTGTGACGGTGTCGCTGTCCTGCGGCCGCGAATCTCAAATAGGGAAAAGGCTATTGCTATCTACCGAGCTTTCAGCTACTACGGTCGTCCCTATGATTTCAATTTTGATTTTCAGACAGATTCCAGTATAGTCTGCTCGGAATTAATCTATAAATCATACGAACCTTCCACGGGATATCAGGGGGTCACTTTTGCGACCATTGAATTAGCCGGGCGGGTAGTGGCTTCGCCAAACCATATGGCCCGCCAGTTTGATCGGCAGTATGGTACGGATCAACAACAGCTGGAATTTGTGCTCTTCTATGATGGACACGAAAAACTGGGCAAGGCCCTCCCGGGCACCATCGATTCATTCAGAAAGAGCTGGGCACGGCCTGACTGGTATATATTCATTCAGGGGGAAAATTGATTCTCGAAGTCGTGATTACTCGGCATTTAATATGCAATGGGGAGGAGGAGTCGGGACCAAACGCGTTCGGCAGCGGACAAGTTTATCGATGGCAGGCCCGATAGGCCAGGGTAATGGGCAGGCTCTAATCGACGGTCCCTTATACCGCTCGCAGTCCTAAATTCAGATTATGTACCTTATGATCATTATCCTGGTGTTCAGCCATGGGCTGCTGATGGCCCAGGTACCGGCCCCGGCGGAAGTCACCTTGACCGTCTCGGCTGTGATGGATTCTCTCCGGGCACGGTTCAGTCGGATCGAAGACTACCAGGTGGACCTGAAAGTACGGCTTAAGATGCGCCGATTGCGCGTGCCCCGCAAGCGGATGACCCTCTCGTTCAAGCAGCCGGATCAGCTGGCACTCAAGGCCCGGGGCTTTGCCATGGTGCCCCGGCGGGGATTGCTGCTATCGCCCGACTCTCTACTGGCAGGTCTGGGCGAACTACGATTGGCCGGTGACACTCTGGTGGCTGGTCGGCCGGCATTGGTGCTCCAGGGTGAAAGTGAGATCGAGGGGCAGTACTGGCGGTCGGAAGTGCTGGTAGACCGGCAGCGATGGGTCATCCTGGGGGCAGCCTCATATTACGATACCCTGGAGTTGTTGCGGCTGAATACCGATTTCGAGGAGGTTACGGCCGGGATCTTTTTGCCGGTACGTACCACGATACACTTCAATTTAGACGAGCGCTTTATCCAGCGCCTGCCGCAGGGCCCTCGCCGACGGAAGCATCGCGGGGGCGCTGACCATCAGCCACGGGAGGGCACGGGGGGCGCCGGTGAGGCGGTCATCGAGTTCAGCAACTACCGGGTCAATCAGGGGCTGCCGGATGACCTATTCGTCCAGGCTAAGGAGGAAGAAAACTAGCCGGCCTTATGCGTCCGCAGCGCCTCGATAGCCTCCAGGTATCCCTTTTTCCCTTGGCCTGAAATCTGCGTGATACACACCTCGGCGGTGACCGAATGCCGCCGAAATTCTTCCCGGCTATGGATATCAGTGAGGTGCACCTCCGCCACCGGGAAGTCCACGGCCGCGATGGCGTCCCGCAGGGCATAACTGTAGTGAGTCAGGGCGCCGGGGTTGATCACCGCCCCGTCAGCCACACCGATCTGGCTGTGCAGGTAGTCGATAATGGCTCCCTCGTGGTTGCTCTGAAAAAACTGGAGTTTATCCCCTTTAGCTTCCACCTGGAACTGCAACCAGACCTGAATGTCGGCCAGGGTCTCGCTGCCGTACAGCTCCGGCTCGCGTTTGCCCAGCAGGTTCAGGTTAGGACCGTTGATTACCAGATAGATCATCCAAATCTCCGCTCGATTTCGTCCAGGGCCGCCGCGATAACAGGATCATCGACCGCGTTGGTGATCACCGGCCGTCCCAACGCCTCCAGTAATACGAAATGCAGCTTCCCGCGTCGCACTTTTTTGTCGTGGAGCAGGTATTGCAGGATCGCCGGCCTTTTCAGGGGCGGCAGTTTCGGCAGGTCCAGCGGTTCCAGGGAGTCCAGCAGTTCCTGATAGTCACGCTCGGTCAGGCCGGCTAGGCGCCGGCTGATAAATCCGGCTCCCACCATCCCCATAGCCACCGCCTCGCCGTGCCGTAAAGAGCCGTAGCCCAAGGTGGCCTCCAGGGCGTGCCCCAGGGTGTGCCCGAAGTTGAGGATCCGCCGCCGGTCGCCCTCGCGCTCGTCTTCGGACACCACCGCGGCTTTGATACCACAAGCCTCGGTTATGGCTTGCAGCACCAGCTCCTGGTCGGCCAGCTCCAGTATCGCCCGGGTGTTAGACACCAGAAACCGGAAGAAGGTATAATCGGCAATAGCCCCCATCTTCAGCAGCTCAGCGAAGGCTGAGGTCATCTCCCGCTTTGGCAGGGTGCTAAGGACCGCAGGATCGATGATCACCGCCAGCGGCTGATGGAAGGCCCCGATGAGGTTCTTCCCCAGCGGGTGATTGACGCCTGTTTTGCCGCCGATGGAGGAGTCCACCATTGCCAGCAGGGTGGTGGGAATCTGCACCAGGCCGATGCCCCTAAAAAGGGTGGCCGCCACATAACCGGTGAGATCGCCCACGACGCCGCCTCCCAAGGCCACCAGGGTGGATGAGCGGTCCAGACCGGCCTGTAGGAAAGTGTTGTACAGCCGGGCGACGGTTTCCAGATTTTTGGCCTGTTCACCGTCGGGAATCAGGCTGGTAGTAACCTGGCAGCCGGCAGCTTCCAACCTGGCTGTAACCGTGGCGCCATAATGGTCGTGGATCGGGGCGCTGCTAACCAGCCCTACATGGCCGCCCACCCCCAGCGGGGCCAGCAACTCGGCCAGCGAGCTGAGCAGCCCGGCGCCGATATGCACCGGGTAGCTGCGGGGTCCCAGATCGACGGGTAGGG
>JADFMC010000293.1 GCA_022564085.1 Fidelibacterota bacterium
GAGGAGAGTGATCAAGCAGCCCTTCTGAAAGGGATCATGACAGGCAAAATCCACATGCTGGCAACTGATCATGCCCCCCATACACTACAACAGAAGCATCGGGGCGCATTTGGAGTTCCGGGACTCGAAGTGTATGGCGGGGTTGCGGCGTTTTTGTTGGACCATGGCATGAGTCCAGTTGCGCTCGCGAAAGCGACGTCACTCCATGCAGCAGTCCGATTTTCCCTCGGAAACAAGGGCAGGATTGCTGAAGGCTGGCAGGCTGACTTCACGATCCTTAGAATGGAAGAGCGAAAAGTCCAGCCTCCGTATCACACCAAATGCGGGTGGCTGCCCTATGATGGGATGATTCTTCCCGGATGGATTCCGGCAGTAGTGCGAGCCGGTCACGTGGTTCTTGAGAACGGACAATTCACACACTAGCGCTTTCTTTTTTTGGCCATAGTGATGTCATGCTCGAGAATCGTTCGACGCTGGGCGTGCCTGGCGAGGTCTGCTGCGTCCTTTGCATATTCCTGGGCAAGTTCTTCCATGAATTCGGTTAAGGCCTGGGCTGCTGCATCTGATACGCGTATGTTTTTACTGGACTCTTTCAGAATTTTTTCAAAGGGAGCTTTCGGGAGTCGGCCCATAGCATTGATGGGAACCGAGACTTATATTAGTATTTCTTGCCGTGAAACAGCAGCCTGAGCGTGATCTCGAGGACGAGGATGAACAGGAAGTAGTACACGAGCATTTTTAAGACCGGGAACATCTCCTGGAGAACAGCGAAGGGGGCATTCAGGGAGAGCGTGCTGATGTCAAGCAGGAAGACTGCCAAGAGGCCGAACGGGATCAGTTTTGCAATGTCGCGGGAAAGCTCCTCGCTATAGTGGGCCCACCCTTCGGTAAAGGCGTAACTGCCAAAGATCTGTCCGAATTTTGAAGCGGCCCGATTCGCATGTAGAAATTGCAAGAAATGCCCCGGCCAGACCTCGTGCACCGAGATGAACATCAGGTCCGCCAGTCCGGGGATGTAGGCCTGCTGCTCGGCCTCGGTCCAGGACGGGTCCGGGGGGGCAATATAATATATGGAGGGCAGGTTTTCCTCGTAGGGCCCCGGTATGTCGATATAGGCCGCGTTCCACCTGCGATGGGGCGGCGATTCGTTCACCAGCGCTTCTTCGGTGCCCGGTATGCTCACCAAATCCAGCTCGATCAGGGCCACTTTAAGCCCGGTCAACTGCTCCCGGGCCGCCTGCACGGGGCCATCCGCCGGTTTCGCGGCCTGCACTTTGGCAATACAATCTTTGATGGATGCACCGGGCGCGTACTTGGAGCAGGCAGCATCCAAAGCGGCCAGATTGCGCTCCAGGTCCGCCCGGCCGATGGCCTCCAACTCCTCCAGTGGAAGGTTAATGCGTTCGTTGGTCCACAGCATCTCACTGAACAGCTCGGCCCCCAGGGCGAAATCGTCGGTAGCGCCCGCTTCCAGACCCTGGAACCATTCATCAGCGTCCGCAAAGGCCTGTATGGCGGTGGCGTTGGCCGCTTGAAAGTCAGCCAGCAAATCCTGATCATCGACTGCGGCAAATATGCCCGGGATGTCGTCGGCCAGGAAACTAGCCAACCCGCCAAAAATAATCCGGCCCAGCTGCACATAGGTCTTCGGCAGTGGCGTTTGGAGGTTGCTGCGCATCTGTTCCACCGCCGCCGGTACGTTGCCGGCATAGGTGATATAGGCCCGCAGCCGCTCGTTCAGCGGGGCATACTCGCGGGATACATATACATCCGGTGACAGCCCATAAAACCTGGGATTCTTATAGGGCCAGCCGGCTTTCTCCAGCCAGAATAGCTGACCGTCGATCTCCCCCAGCAGGTATTCACGTTCAAAGCGCTCGGATTCGGTGAGGCGGTCAACCTCGAAGCGCTGGGCTGCCTCCCGTTGGCCCTTCAGCCAGGCAATATACGCATTGATCGCATCCGGACTCCTGTCCGGCAATTGGCCATCGTACTCGTGCCGGCCCGCGTAGACCGCCGACGTGGGCTCGTACTCAAAGTACTGCTCCATAAAGGAATCCACGAAATTGGCCCATTCCGTAGAATCTCGTTGACAACTGAATCCAATTATCAGGCTGATTAGCAGGACCAAAATCGATCCCGGTTTACTGTATTTCATCTAATAATTCCTCCCTTGATTTATTGCTATGTCAATAGGCCAGTAACTCGGTCAATGCTTCCTCGATCCAGGCAGTCTGGGGCAGCACTTGCTCCTCCAGCGTGGCACTGTACGGGATGGCCGGGCAGTCGTAGGCCGCCACCCGTTTTACCGGGGCGTCCAACTGCTCGAAGGCCTCGTCGGCCAATCGGGCCGCAATCTCAGCCCCGAAGCCGCCGGTGAGCAGGTCCTCGTGCACCACCAGGGCGCGGTTGGTCCTGCGCACCGACGCCAGCACGGTTTCCATATCCACCGGGTTCAGGGTCCGCAGGTCAATAATCTCCACCGACCGGCCCAGCCTCTCCGCAATGGCCCCGGCCGCGTCCTGGGACTTTTTCACCATGGCGCCCCAGGTGATGATGGTGGCGTCCTGCCCGGCCTGCACCACCCGGGCGCTGCCAAACCTGAGCAGGAACTCATCCCCCGGCTCGGGCGAGGCGGCATAGCGCTGCCGGTACAACCCCTTGTGCTCCAGGAACAGCACCGGGTCCGCCATACGGCAAGCAGCCTTGAGCAGCCCCTTGGCATCGGCGGCATTGGAGGGATAGGCGATCCGCAACCCGGGAATATGGGCGAAAGTGCCATCGATGGATTGGCTGTGGTACGGCCCGCCTCGGATATAGCCCCCCACCGGCGCCCGCACCACGATCGGCACGGTCCAGTCGTTGTTGGACCGGTAGCGCAGGCCGGCCAGCTCGTCGCGCAGTTGCATCATCCCCGTCCAGATATAGTCGCTGAAC
>JADFMC010000294.1 GCA_022564085.1 Fidelibacterota bacterium
AAAGACGGATATTGGAATATGTCATCTGGCCCAAGACCCCCACTGCCGCCGATTCAGCGAGTGTAGCAGCTACCGCCGTTGATCTGCGGAACCGGGCTCAGGCGGGAGAGGATTTCGCCCAGCTGGCTCTCGACTTCTCCGAGGACCCCGGCTCGGGTCCCAGCGGCGGCGAGCTGGGCTGGTTCGGTAAGGGCCAGATGGTCCCGGCCTTTGATTCGGCCGTTTTCGGGGCGCAACCCGGTGATGTGATCGGTCCCATCCGGACCCAGTTCGGTTATCATGTCATCAAGGTGCACGAGGTCAGGGAGCAGGAAGACGGCCCGCAAGTCAACGCCAGCCATATCCTGCTGAAAGTGGCACTCGGTCCCGGTAGCCTGGACCAGTTGCGCAACCAGGCCAATATATTCTCCTACGATGCCGCCGATTCCTCCTTCGAAACCGCCCTGAAGATGCATGCTCTCGAGGGCCGGACTTCATCCGGGTTGCGTGAGGCCGACAAGTACCTGCCGCCGCCGGTTGGTATGATGCGCTCGGTGGTGCGGTTCGCCTTCGGCGCTGAGGTGGGCGACCTATCCGACGTCTATGCCAATGACAATTGCTTCCTGGTGGCCCGGCTGAATGAGGTCCTTCCGGCCGGTTACCAGCCCATCGAAGAAGTCAGTTCCCGGATCCAACGGACTATCAAGCAGGAGGCGGCCGCCGAGCAGGTGGACCTGATCATGGCTAATATGCGCTACCAGTTGGATACCACCAGCAGTTGGCAGGCCCTGGCCGACTCCATCCCCGAGGCCGTCTATTTCGGTGGCGTGACCTCCAGCTTAAACGGCAGTTTCAAGGGGGTGGGGCGCAGTCCAATGCTCACCGGGGTGATTACGAGCCTGGCGCCGGGGGAGGTAAGCCCGGTGGTGCATCTGGAGCGGGGGCAGGCGGTGGTGCGTCTGGTGGATTTGGCCGAGCCGGATTGGAGCGCGTATGAGGCCCAGCGCGAGGCGGCCCATCAGCAACTGCTGGAACGGCGCACCCAGGCCGCCTGGAACATCTGGCTGGACGACCTGAAGGATCAGGCCGAGATCATCGACAACCGGCATAGGTTCTTTTAGCGAATAGGGGGGTTATTGTATATTTAAGATTGAAAATCGAAAATTATAAAAAATCCGGTCATTCCCAGCAGAGAGGGCAGACCGGTTTATATTTAATAAGGTACCCCACCCTGCCCCTTTAAGCCTCCCGATTCCAAAAATAATCTCCACGATTCCGCTCTTGACTTGATCTGAAATAGTTATTAGCGTCTAGGTATTCCTTCTGCTTCATCATATCAATGAGAGGGGCATCATGAAAGCAGCAGTATCTTTTTCCCTTAAAGGGCTTCTACTACTGATGAGCGTGGCCTGGGGGCAAATACCCCAGACCATCAGCTACCAGGGGGTTCTGATGGACAATTTTGGCAATCCGCTGGATGAAACCGTCAACCTGGCCTTCAGCCTTCATAGTGACTCTACTACCGTGGATGTATTGTGGTCATCTGGAAATTCATATGTTGGCTTTAATGTTACCAGCGGTGTATTCCAGGTGAACCTGGGCAGCAAAGTTGCCTTCAATCTGGACTTCAGTTCTCGTTATTGGCTGGAGATCACCGTCGACGGCGTACCGCTTTCGCCGCGCATCCCGTTCACCGCTTCGCCCTACAGCCTGAGCGCGCAGAAGGCCGTGTACGCCGACAGCGCTAGCTACGCCTTAGCCGCTCCTCCCGACGGGCCTGCCAGCGGCGACCTCACCGGAACCTATCCCAATCCGACCATTGCCGCCGCTGCCGTGACCCCTGCCAAGATCAGCCCCTCAGGGGCTATCAGTGGTCAAACCCTGGTATATGACGGTGTGAATGTGGCTTGGCAAACCCCTCCCAGCGGCGTAACTGACCACGCTCTCCTCACCGGCCTTGCAAACGACGACCATCCCCAATACCTGTTGAAATCCGGTGGTACCCTGACCGGGAATGTCTTGACGAATGCTGGTATCACGATTGACGGGGTGGATATCTCCGTTCACGGCGCCAGCTCCAGCGCTCATCATGCCAAAACCATAAGTGCCGATATTAATCACACCTTACTTGATGGAGTTACCACTTCGGACCATCATGTCAAGACGGCCAGCGGCTGGTCCCTCGGCGGCAACGCCAGCACCATACCCGGCACTAACTTCCTGGGCACCACCGACAACGTGGCCCTGGAGCTGCAGGTGAACGGCGCCCGCGCCCTGCGCCTGGAACCAAACGCCACCAGCCCCAACGTGATTGGCGGCTATAGTGGCAACAGCGTGACAGGCGGCATCTATGGGGCCACTATCGGGGGTGGCGGAGTTAGCGGAGACGTTAATCAGGTGACGGCTATCTACGGCACGGTTGGTGGGGGCCGGAACAACTCTGTCACCTACAGTGACGGCACAGTGGCGGGGGGCCGCGACAACACTGCCAGTAACGAGAGCAGTACAGTGGGCGGGGGTGTCAACAATGCCGCCAGCGGTCAACGCGCAACCATTAGCGGGGGAAGCTTTATTAGCGCCAGCGGCGGTTATGCCAGCGTCGGCGGGGGCACAAGTAACATCGCCAGCGGGTCCAGATCCACTGTTGCCGGTGGCGTCCTATGCCCAGCCGGGCAACGCCACAGATGCCGCTTGGTCGGCCTATGAGGTGGCGAAGTCGCGCTATGCTGCTGACAAGGCCGCTCGGGATGCCGTCGAAGCAGTGACCGGTATCTACGATGGCATCAGCGACGAAGACCTCGACGTCTTCTGCGATGCGATAAGCGATGCCGAGAGTGCCGTCCTGTCGGCGCAGGCAACCACGTTGACCGATGTCGAAAGGAAGCTGGCCGTCGTGTCGGAGTGGAACGGCGACAACGACATACCCGCTGAATTCGTCGATGGCATTC
>JADFMC010000012.1 GCA_022564085.1 Fidelibacterota bacterium
TCCTGCTCAAGCGGATATGCGCTTTGGGGAGATGAAGGTTCTCCGGTTGTAAATGTCTCGCCACTCGCTTCGATGGAACCAAAAGGAACCATGATAATGAAATTGGTAAAACTGCAGAACTTCATCATTTTCACCGTCTCGGTTGTCCTATGTGGATACGTGGGCACTTGGCTGGGCGGGTGGTCCGCCACCGCTGATCCTGTCCTTAGAGAGATCAAGATCAAGGCTCGGCAATATGCCTATGATCCGTCCGTAATCCGGGTGAATCAGGGCGATACCCTGCGATTTTACCTGGCGTCTCTGGACGTGATCCACGGTTTCTATCTGGAAGGGCACGATCTGGACGGTGAAATCATCCCGAACCAGAAAGCTTTCCGCGTCAGGCGGCTCTCGAATGGTGAGGACTGGCGAGAAGTTGAGCATGTGGACGTGATCGTGAACCGGCGCGGCAAATTCCGCTATCGCTGTTCGCACACCTGCGGCTCTATGCACCCTTTCATGCTCGGTGAACTTATCGTGGAGCCGAACACTCCCTTCCACGCTGGGATCGGCGGCGTAGTAGGACTGTTCCTGGGACTTCTCTTCATTTTGGGGAGGTCGGGTCGAGCCGTCGGTGCGAAACCGGAGGATCCCGATTGATTAGGCGTGCTTTCAACGAATTATCGGCCCGGGAGGTGCTGGCCCTGGCAATGGATGTGGAGCGCAATAACGCCGAACGACTGCTCAGGCTTGCCGAAACCTATGACCGGGATGTGCCTCAATTGCATCAATTCTTCCTCCATCTACACAAAGAGGAACTCGGGCACATGGGACTACTGGAAGCTCTTTGGCGCAAAAAATTCGGCTCAGCCTCGCCACCGGATGTGAGCGAGTTCGATGTACCGGATGTTGTGGAGACAGTACAGGTCGAACACGGGGAACATATGCTCTTTGACGACCTGGACCCTCAAACAGCTCTGGGTATGGTTTACGAAGCGGAACGGCGGGCGGCCTCTTTTTACAGCGATGCAATTGCCTCGACGGATGATAAGGACCTACAGAAATTGTTTGCAGAGCTACGCGATTTCGAAGAAGACCATATCGAACGATTATCTAACCTAAAAAGTGGTGGAGAGGGGTCGAGGAATGGTTGAACAGACCGGAGAACGCACTACGAGGGTTGGAGTTCGTCCGCCCAAATCTTCGGGTAATGGTCCGGCCATTAGCGAACCCAAGGCATTCAGGCTGGACCTGTTCAAGGCGATCCCGGGGCTGAAGTGGCTGACCAAGCTGCGTTCGTTCCAATTTCTGCTGATGATGCCCAATCTGGTCGTGTTTTACATCATCATCATGGCCGGATTTATTGGGACGCCGGTGGGTAATAAGAATATCGCCATCGTATTCATCTGGATTCTCTGGTGGTTTGTCCTCATTGGCGTACTGCTTCCATTCGGTTCCAGGGTCTGGTGCGCCATGTGCCCCATGCCGTTCTTCGGCGACTGGTTTCAGCGACGAGCGCTGATCAAGGTTCGCACTGGTAAGGCAGCCGGTGGGCTAAAGAACAAGATGTTCGGCCAGCACCGGAAATGGCCCAAGGCCCTGTCAAATATCTGGCTGCAGAACTTCGGCTTCCTGGCGATGTGCACCTTTAGCGTCCAACTGGTTACCCGCCCTATAGTGACCGCTGCCGTACTGGGTGGCATCACGGTGATCGCAACGCTGCTGGCCATGGTCTATCGCCAACGGACTTTCTGTACCTATATCTGCCCGGTCAGCGGTTTCCTGAGCCTCTATTCCATGACCAGTGTGGTGGAGCTGCGCTCGGCGGATAGCGATGTGTGCCTGAAGTGCAAGACCAAATCGTGCCGGACCGGCAACGAGGACGGCTGGGGCTGTCCCTGGTTCATCTACATGGGCAAGCTGGATCGCAACAATTATTGCGGGCTGTGCATGGAATGTGTCAAATCCTGCCCCAATGACAATATCGCCCTCAATCTCCGGCCTTTCGCGTCCGATGTTAAGATCAAGGGCTACGACGAGGCCTGGAAGGGGTTCATCATGCTGGCGCTGGCCATGGCCTACTCCGTCATCCTGCTTGGCCCGAATGGACAGGTCAAGGACTGGGCCAACGCGACCGAAACCGGCTATTGGGCTGGGTTCGGGATTTACAGCTTAATACTATGGGGCTCGGCATTGGTCGTTCTGCCGGCACTTTTCTTTGGATTCACATGGCTGGCCCGGCGACTGGCCGCTGGCGTGGTGCCCATGAAACAGGTATTCCTGTCGTATGCCTACCTGTTGGTACCTCTAGGTCTCCTGGCATGGATCGCCTTCAGTGTCCCCCTTATCTTCGTAAACGGAGCCTACATCCTCCCCGTTCTGTCCGATCCATTCGGCTGGGGCTGGGATCTTTTCGGAACAGCGCAGGTGGCCTGGAGCCCGGTATGGCCCGAGTACCTGGTCTTCGCCCAGATCGCTTTGTTGATGTACGGGCTTTATGTGGCCCTCAGGAAGGCCTATGCCATAGGCCTGACATTGTTTGGTAGCAATACTGCGGCCACAAGAGGACTGGTGCCCATGGGTGTTTTCTCCTTAGCGATCACTCTGGCTTTCATCAGCTTCTTTGCGGGATAAATGGTTAAGGGGAGCAGAATATGATAAAAATTGAAAGCCGCCGAACGATATTTTGCGAGGTTTGTAAGCAGGATATCAAGGTCGAGGAAACGGAGGAGGGTACTCTCATCGTGCACTGCCCGAACTGTAGCGGTGAATGTATGATCTGCGACTGTCACCTGGTGAAGACTTGCTTCACTGATGCTGAGAAAATCATGGTAAGGCATCCTTCCAACGGCAAGGAGTAACGATATGAAAATCAGGATACAGGAATTCCTGGCGCTCGTGATAACGCTCAGCGTGCTTGTGGGTGTCCCCATCACGGTATACAGCTTTGCACCCTGGGCTGCGGAGGATATCGGTCCGAGGGTTATCCACCTAACCGGGGTTCAGAAAACAGGTGTCTGGACCAGCGAGCGGGTGAACGCCTTTAATCTATGGTGGAAAACCTTCCAGCCTGCCACCATCACAATCGCGGAAGGGGAGGAAGTCATCATACGCCTCACAAGTGCGGATGTGATCCATTCATTTTACGTCCCCGAGTTGTATCCCGAACCGATCATCGTTGAGCCGGGTAAAACCGAGGAACTGAAACTGATCGGATCTGCGCCAGGGGTGTATACCTACTACTGCACTACGGTGTGCGGAGACTGTCATTACAGCATGCGGGGCTCCATCGTGGTGGGGAATGGGGGTGGTGAGATTCTGACAGAAACAGGTATATCAACTGAGGTCTGCGAGCAACACAAGCAGGAGCCGGCCGAACTGCCTTTCATCGATCGGGGTGAATATCTGTTTGCCAGTAGCGGCTGCATATCATGCCACGGCGCTGGCGGCCAGGGGGGCGTCAGGAATCCCAACTACGTGAAGGGCACCGTACCCGAGCTGGCGGGGTTAGCCGACCGAATGTGGATTTACTGGGAGGAGGACGCGGATAGGATCATCGACATGCTGAAGTACGGCGTCAACCTGTCAGCATACGAGGGGCCGGCGCCCATTGAGAATTTCGACCGCTTCCGGGCTCAGTATTCTTCGGTGCGGGCCAAGCTGGTTGACGGCGCCCCCCACGTCCAGAAATTGGATGCTGCTGGACCCGAACCGCCCCTTGCCATGCCGGCCTGGGAGCACAAACTCTCGTCCGGGGATATGGATGCCATCCTGGCCTACCTGATCTCAATCTTCGATTGGTCTCAGTATGACTGAATAAGAAGAGCATCGGTCCTAACTGAGCCCTGGTAATTAAAACTTAGATTGTGTCTTGATAAAAAAAGTATACAGGACGAGAGGCTATATTGCCTGATTTGACCTGATGTTTTCATGCTCAAACGGGGATTTATAACCTGGCTTTAGTGTCTACTGAACCGGTTTTAAAAGCCTCTTAGCGGGGCTCGCTCCAATGGGCGAATCCGCTCATCCTCGGGAAATTTCAGATAACACTCAGTGGTATTCACAGCGGAGTGTCCGAGTAATCCCGGACGTAGTAGATATCACCTGACCGGTAATACTTTCGCAGGGCAAGAGTGTGCCTGATGGTGGGGAAGTAAGCGCCCTTTCGGCTCAATACCGCCGGTTCCAGCAGGATAATTCGTTGCACTCGCATTGGATCGTTACCCAATTGCTCCTTACCCTAGCATCACCACCGAAAAGTACGGGTACATTGATAGTGAAAGGAAGGTTAGGGATGGAAATTAAACGGGAAATTCATAAATCTTACCGATAGCCCCATTGCTAAATCGGTCTTGATCAACGGACTGGGGGTCCTCTGATGCCCTCAGGGGAAGCAGGAGCCGTATCCAGGGAGTATCCGGGAATTGGTAGATTTAGGCCTGAAAATCAGAGTGTAGGGTACTATGCGCCTCCCGGGCGTATCAAGCCTTTTGTGCATACTCCCATCTGATATGCCAAGGAAATCCCGGAATCCCAGGATCTGCTCGATCAAAAGGGCAAAACTCAAGAGCTTTCTGTAGTTTTATTGCTAGTTTTTCACTCCACAAACGCAGGTTGCTGGCTCGATATCCCCCCGCACACAAGGTATAGATACCGGAATTGAATCGCAGCAGCTGGGAATCCTTGGACAGGTCCTATCACTGGTGCTATATGATACCTCGTCACTTGCCAATCCACTAGATATTCCATGCTTGACAGTATCCAGATTCGTCCTCAGATTCCATTACCGGTTTACTGAGTAGAAGAACCTGAATGGGCAGTGTTCTGATTCCAGATGAGGAAACCATCTCGTGGTCGAGGGAATGTCACATTATTCCGTGCTTTTTTAAGTTCAATGCATAGCAGCGACTAAGGCCTGCAGGAGAGTATTTATATGTCCTCGAAAAAAGTTGCCCACGGTCGCGACCTCTTCATCATTGACAACAGCATCTCCGGCTGGACAGGGCGCCGGTACCTCGAGGAATGGGCCGAGACCCGCTCGCAGATGATCCCGCTCCTCGACCGTGACCAACAGGAGGCCTACTGAGCCTTATGCAAGGCGCTGACCCGTTTCTATCCCGAACTGGCAGAGGTCAAGCTGGTGGATTACAAGGTGCGGGTGTTGGATGAGAAACAGGGCACCAGCGCCAAAGTACGCGTGCTGGTGGAAAGCAGCGACAGCCGGGAGTCATGGTCTACGGTGGGGGTATCGGAGAATATTATCGAAGCCAGCTGGCAGGCCTTGCGGGACAGCCTGAATTACAAACTTTTCAAAACCGCCCGGGCCGCTCAAGCAGTGCAAACAACGGCGTGATACAGTAGGGAAGGATTATATAATGGCCCAGACCCATACCCCTACCATCTGGCTGGACGGCGAGCTTAAGCCGTGGGCGGAAGGCACCACCCATAGCATGTCCCACACCCTGCATTACGGCAGTGGTTGTTTCGAAGGTATCAGATGCTATGACACCCCCGACGGCCCAGCTGTATTCCGGTTGGAGGATCACATGCTTCGCCTGCACCAATCGGGCCGGGCATTCGAAATGCAGATACCCTATTCCGTTGAGCAGTTAGTCCAGGCCACCATCGAGGTAATTCAAGCCAACAAGTTGCGCAGTTGCTATATCCGCCCCATAGCCTACTACGGTTATGACAGCCTGGGGGTGCATCCCAACAATTGCCCGGTGCAGGTATCCATCGCCTGTTTCGACTGGGGCGCTTACCTGGGTAAGGAAGGATTAGTGAAAGGCGTCCGGATCACCATTTCATCCTGGAGGAAATCCCACTGGTCCAGTTTTCCCACCACCGCCAAGGCCAATGGGCAGTACTTGAATTCAATGCTGGCGGTCCAGGACGCCCGGAAACGGGGTTTTGACGAGGCGTTATTGCTGAACATGGAGGGCAACATCGCCGAAGGCTCCGGGCAAAACCTGTTCCTGGTCAAAGACGGCACCGTACATACCAACGATGAGAAGTCCTCCATCCTGCTGGGCATCACCCGGGACACGATCATCCAGCTCTGCGGTGACCTGGAGATCCCGGTGGAGATCGGTGTCATGACCAAGGAGATGCTGCTGGAGGCGGATGAAGCCTTCTTCACCGGCACCGCCACCGAGGTGGCCCCCATCCGGGAACTTGATGGCCATACCTTCGGAACGGGCAAACCGGGACCGGTCACCTCGCGGCTGCGGGACCTGTACTTCCATATCATCCAGGGCCGCGAGCCCAACTACCGCCACTGGCTGACCTACGTCAACGGTGCGCCGGGGGGATAGCGAAGTAGCAGGCCTCGGCGTAGCAGGAGGCAACGCCTACGGCGAGCCTGGCAGTTGGCAGTCGGCAGACGGCGGTGGGCGGATGAGCGAGCGGCCAGGACTGATTGGGCGGTTTAGGGCCGCCAAAGGCTCGCGATAGACCCGCCATAGGCCCGCTGTAGACTACAGATAAACCCACAGTTCGTCCTTTAAAGTCCCGTAAAGGGCCAGCAAAAGGCTCACCTTCGCCTACGGTGGAGATGAGCCTTTATTTTATTCATATTCCACCACAATGCCCGCCTGGGGATAGGCGGAGCCCTCCGATGGCGCGGGAACCTGGCCCTGAAGAATAATGCGCTTAAAGATAGCCTGCCTGGCAGGGATTCCCGCTTGGCCGCTATATGCGAGGGCGCCAGGCGGTAAAGGTGGAGATCATCCGCACCGGGGGGTAGCCCGCGCTATCGGTCAGGCGGACCCGGGCGGCGGGTAGGCGGGGAAGCGGCGACCGAAATGGTCGGCAAGGACCTTGCCCGTCAGGAGGCTGCTGCCATGTTCCAGCCAAATGACGGCGCCGGCGAATTACCGTATATGGCTCGGGCTAATCCAGGTAGCCGGCGATCTTCGCCAGTTTCTTGGGAGACAGCAACACCAAGTTGGAGCCTTTGTCGGTGATGAGCTGCTCCTGCCTGAAGTCGCTCAACACCCGCACCAGGGTCTCCTTGGTGGCGCCGATGAGCTCGGCCAGGTCTTCCCGGGAGAGGGCAATGTCCAGGCGGACGGCGTCGCCGTCTTGTCGCCCGTACTTGGCTTTGAGCTGCAGCAGCATACCGGCTACCCGCTCGCGCACGGAGCGGTAGGCAATGTCGGTGGCCCTGTCCCGGGTGATGGACAATCCCTGGGCGAGGCCGTTGATGATCGCCCAGGTCGCCTGGGGATTTTTTTCCATCAGTGTCGGCAGGCAGCGGCGGTCCACGAAGCAGATGGTGCTGTCCTCCAGCGCCTCGCCCGTGGCGGAGTAGGGTTGGCCGGTGAACAGGGCCAGATGGCCCAGCTGGTCACCGGGATCGGCGATCTGGAGGGTCAGGCGTTTCCCCTCGGCTGTCGACTTATAGAGTTTCACCTTACCGGAGTAGATGCAATAGAGGCCAAAGGCGGGGTTATCCTCGTAGAAGATGACCTGCCCTTTCTTGTACTTGCGGGTCTGCTTGGCGCCATCGATCCGGTCCAGCATCTCCGGCTCCAGTTCGGCAAAGGCCGTGCGCTCCCTTACATGACAGCCTTCGCAAGGTATCATTTTCATGGCAACTTGCCCGGGGCGCAAACATGCTCGCCGTCCAACGATACATCAACGCATTGACGAGGATCAACAATATCACTGTGCCCAGTCATTTCCGAAATCACCCTCTCTCACGAAATTCATGGTGGCGATAAGGCCAAGTTACTAACAATCAGATCAAATGTGCTCAAAAGGAAATGGAAGGAACAAGATGAAAACTGCAAGCAACAGATTAAGCGTGGTTCTGATTGTGCTAATCGGGCTGCTGGGCAAAACAGCGGCTGCGGATGACGCTACGAATCAGAATCTACTTGTGACGCCCGCCTACTCGGTGGGGCTTAATACGGTGGGCTACTGGCAGGCCTTGAACCATAGCAATAGCGACGGCTCCCTGAAAAACCTGGTGACGGGCTTTCAGAGCGCTGCCGGCAATTTGAATTTCAGGGCCAACATAGCCGACGGCATCGATCTCTACTTCGAAATCTACCTTAGCAGCAGGCACCATGAGGGGCAAGTGAGTCCCCGGGAAGGGTACTTGATGATTACCTCCGCCCCCAGCGGGATCAACTTCATGCCGGTAAGGAAGATATTTGAGGTTATTGATGTCAAGGCCGGCCACTTCGAGATTAACTACGGCAACCGGCACCTGCGGCGCTCCGATAATGCCCAGGTGCAGAGCAATCCCCTCATCGGTAACGACATCGTTGACCCGAACGTGGTTTACGTGGGGACCGAAATCTCCACCAAACCGGGGCGCTTCAACGCCCTGTTGGGGATCACCAACGGCCAAACCACCGGTGATTTCCAGGAAGGGCACCAGTACGCCTTCCACGGCAAACTGTGGGGTGAGGTGACCTCGTTCCTGAGCGTGGCCGGCTCCTACTACCGCGCCGATCAGTCCAACAATCCCATCGGTTACCCGGATGGTGGTTCCTTCAGTAACCTGTTCGCCGGTAACCGCTCTGGCGGCCGGTACGCGGATGTGCTGGGCGGCGGCGGCGAGCCGGGACAGATACGCCCCGGGAATGGGCAGGACGTGACAGCCTGGCAAGGGGATGTTGCCCTTGAGGTGGGCCAGCTGACAGTGCAGGGCCACTATGGCAATATCCTGGACGCCGACATCAACGGCACCAACCCCGCTGATGAGACGACCTTCGGGAAAGTTGCCGAAAGCTGGGACTACTACAGCATCCAGGCTGTATACGGGATGGGATCACCATTCCACGCGGCCATCCGCTACACCGGCACGACGGCGAAGGAGCTTTACGGCGCCCCGGCCACGGGCAAAGTCGAACGCGTGCAGGTGGGCATAGGACTGTGGATTGCCAGGGGCATGCTGCTGAAGGTCGAGTATGTGAATCAGGCCTACAGCGAGTTCGATGCGGACATGAAAGTCGACCGGATGGCCGTGGGACTGTCACCGAAGTTCAGCGGTCTCATCAGTGAAATCTCAATATCCTTCTAGTCATGGCACTGATGAACAGAACCAGGAAAGCATGGGCGCCGGCAATGGCGCCCATGCGCCCGGCAAGATCGGGCCAGGGGATAGCAAATAAGGAGATGATTAAAATGAAGCCGACCAGGATATTACAAACCTTACTACTGGCCGCACTTTTACTATCGGGAAATGAGTTGGGGGCACAGACCTACAGCCGATTCCTGGTCCAGCCGGCCAGCAAGCTCTGGATGGATGGGACCTCCAACGTTCACGCCTGGACGGTGGAGGCCGCGAAACTGGAGGGGTACGTGGAAGTGGTGCTACCATTCGCGCCAAACGTACCGGGGACAACCGGATCTATCAACGGCCCACGGGTGGAGCTGTTCGTTTCCGTTGAAGGGCTCAAGAGCGGCCGCAGGATCATGGACAAAAAGATGGCCGCGGCCCTCAAATCGCCACGGCACCCGATGATCCACTTCAAGCTACAGGAAGGGGGCATTTCCGGCGCAACCAAGAGCGATAGCGGTGGCTATAAGCTGCTCATCAGGGGTGTCCTGGAAATAGCCGGCGTCTCCAAGGTTATTGAAATGGATGTGGCGGCTCATTTCCTACCCGACGGCAGGTTAACCATCGAGGGCCGGAAGAGTCTGAAGATGAGCAGCTTTGGCGTTGAGACGCCCAAGGCGCTGGGCGGGCTGATTGTTACCGGCGACGAGATCGAAATTCGGTTCGAACTTGAAACGACCGTCGATCCGAGCCTCGTCTCCCTCTTCCTCCAGAGCTGGAAAGCGTACCCGCGCCCAGCTCCTTGAGCAGTCCGCCGGTGTGCTGTTTAGCACCTGGTGCACCTGGCGATTGAGACTGAGCAGCTGCACCGTTCTCGGCCCATACATACCCATCAGGGCCATATAGACCACTAGGTCGGTGCACAGTGTGGCGCATCGCTCCCATCAGAGCGACGGCGGACAGCCTAAATATCCACTCGGGTATCAATGCCAGTATAATTACCTGCATGTAGGACCAGTTTTCCCCAGGGGATGGAAAATGGTGACAACCATTTCCGCTGTAATTTTGTCAACATTATAGATTCACGAATCAACATTGGTACCGCAGGGTACGATCCGTCGGCAGTCAACCATATTTCAGGGAGGCAGCAATGGTTCACAGGTTGTTCAATATACTCTTTAGCGCTGCGTTGGTGCAATTCTTCCAGGCCATTCCGCTTCAGGCCCAGGACCAATGGTCGTGGCCGGAGAAGCCGGAAAACATTCAGGTGCTGTCCAAGGATTGGCCCGGGTCCAGATTGAGGCCGGTCATGACGGGATTCACACGCGCGCTTGGAGTGGGATGCTCACACTGCCACGTGGGGGAGGTAGGCAAGCCGTTGTCCACGTACGATTTCCCTTCCGATGCTAACCCCAATAAGGACCGTGCCCGGGAAATGCTGCGAATGCTGGGCAGCATCAATGATCACCTGAAAAACATTGAGCCGAGTGGGGACAAGCGGGTCAACATGTGGTGCCACACCTGCCATAGCGGCCGTCCAAGACCCATGACGTTGGAGGAAATAGTTGGGGAAACCTATAAATTAATGGGAATAGAAGCGGCACTCGAACATTATGCCGACCTGAAAGAGAATTACTATGGCAAAGGAGCTTATAATTTTGGGGAGAGAGCGTTAAACGCCCTGGGCTATAAGATGTTGGGCAATGAGGACGTTTCCGGCGCGATTGCATTCTTCGAGCTGAATGCAAAGGAATTTCCCAGATCCGCAAACGTATGGGACAGCCTGGCAGAAGGATACATGAGGGCCGGAAAGATGAAGCTGGCGAAGAAGTATTATAAGAAATCGCTCAAGCTAAATCCAAACAATCCGAACGCAAAAGATATGCTGAAAAAGCTACGCGAGGGGCAGAGGGGATAAGGAATCGCCAGGCCACTTTGAATCCGGCCGTCATAGGGACCATTCCACCCTAAGATTGGGCCTTCGATATTTCCCTAGACGTTTCATGATAGCCTCCCGGATATCCAGGCCCGTAGCCCGGTGCTCATGGGAAAAATGGCGGAATACCATGCCATGCGCCAGCCAACAATGACCTGCGGTTCGGCGGCTGGTTATAATAGGCTCCGGAACCCAACCTGGCTAGCAACGGCCAACACGCATCCTCACCTGGAAGCTGCCGGGGGCAGTTGCTGGCCACCCAGCGAGTGGTCCCGGGCCCTAAAGGGTATTCAGTGGCAATTCAATTAAATAACGAATCTGCATCGAGAATTTAATGCTACCTTCAACCTTGCGACTCTTGCATTGGCATCAATCAGCTCCGGCAGAACTTCGTGGGCGTCCAAGTCCCAGATAAACAGACGTACGATCAATGGTGTAGGTATACAGGCTTGAGATTGGATAATGAATCGGTTGATGGGAGGCTGTAGCCGGGACTTAGTGGAAGCGATCTTACGGCAGGTCGGTCTCGCTGAGGAGCTCCCTGATTGTAGACCGAAGCGTCTGGTAGTCTTGCTGCGCCGTGGGGAAAAACTCCAGCGGCTCCTGAGCGTAACTCCCGCCAGGGTGGATGTAGCGGATGACCCCCCGGCGATCCAACAAGAAACTCACCGAGGTCCAACCGCGCCGGCCCGTCTGCAGCCACCAGCGGTTCAGGTTCTCCCAGCCCAGGTCAATGCCCACCGGGAACTGGAAGTCTAAGCTGTGGATCAGCCCCTGGACGAACTGGTCGGTAAGCGCTGTCCTCGACTTGTGGTGATACAGGCCGATGATCAGAAAGTCTTCATCGGCAAACTCGTCATTAAATTCATTGAGGACCGGGGCCGAGGCCGCGCAGAACCGGCAGGTGGGACCCGTCCACCAGCGGATCAGCACCACCTTTCCTTTCAACTCCTTGAGATGTAGCCCTTCACTGGTCAACCACCTGATATTCTGGAGTTCCGGGGGTCTGGTGCCGAGGAGTGACTGTCCACGATCATCACCAGGAGCAGCAACAATGGTAGCCGCCAGACATATCATCAGGACCATGACGTGGACCAGTTTCTCCATAATAGACCTAATCGATATGTCTGGCATGCCTTCAGACTGCATAAATGGAATCTTGATATCCTTGCCGGGTTGGGTTACTGTACCCCGCCCGCCTGGTGCTTTCCAACTGCAAATCTTCGCCAATAACCTGCCGGTCGGGGAACTGTTACACGGTCTGCCCCAAATATTTTTTGGCCTATACGTGCTGCCCCCGGTTAATGCAGGCCATTTCTAGGCCGTGCCCAAGCAGCAAGAAAAAAGGATGCGTGGCTGCTGTTTGAGAGTGCCCATCAGGCTTAAAGTTAGGGGCCCATGGCGCATTCAATATGCCCCGCGAAATGTCTAGCTCGCAGGCAATCAAAACCCATGCCGGTAGATTATGACCGGCTAAGCGGCTTCACTGATCAGCAGTTAAATTAAGATAGGCCTCAACGAATTATAAGGAGTTTTCCATCAATGGTACTGGGGGTCTGATAAAGCTTATAATATTGCACCCATGGCTCAAGTTTCTGGTGCTGGTACACAGCATCGGTATTACCCAGGATATGGTAGAATTCCTCGATGTCAGCGCGATAAGACCTCCTGACCGTACAAGACTGCACCTTGGCCTGGATGCAAAAACCGTATGCTCACGTCGGCGACAGGGGAATATCATTGAGTATCGAGGACAGGGTTGATGTCGCTGCGCTCAACGGTCTCCGGTCGCTACGGCTCGAACCTGTGCCCTTAGGGTTATGAGCCCGAAGGTCTGTTAATAAAAACAATAGTTTCCGATGCCAACGTGACCATTTCGGGACTGTACTGCTTTTAAAATATCGACGCCCCATGGATCTGGCGATCCGAGCGGCATTGGCCTTGATATGGCGCTATCCTATTAAGATGTGTAGAACGATTATACATTCGGTCGGTATCAGCCTCATTCATTACGGACTCCTCTGTTTGTTGTTCAACTTAGCAAAAGTGTCTCTTAAGATTTAGACCATTTTGGTCCACAATGCCCTGAAGCGCAACAGCCGATGTTTACGACGCCCTTATCTCCACCCGGGCCTACAAGAAAAAACTTCCGGCTATCGAGGCCTGAACGTTATGAAGGACAAGATGATCCACCACTTTAATCGGGGTCTGTTCAACATCTTTGTGACGCTGTTCAGTTAAGAGCCAGTCAACCGGCGAAACTGATGCTGTAGATAAAACCAGTCCGGAAAACTGGTAGAAAAAGCCCCTATAGGGGCCCAATTCTGACCAATTCGGGAATTTCCGATAAACCTCTACAGCAAACAGAAAAGCCCCTTCTCTCGATGAGAGAGGGGGCTAATTCTAGGGTGGCTCGGGACGGAATTGAACCGCCGACACATGGATTTTCAGTTCATGTACCTACCATCGTGAAATACAAAAAGAGGCAGGAAAACGGGGCAGGAATTTGACCTATGGTGCCCAAGCCTGACCAGTTTTCAGGGAACGCATTGGCTCCTACTTCAGCAGCACCATCGTGATTGATTTGGTGTACTCTAGTGTCACCTGCCGGGCGATGTAGAGACCCGAAGGTACGCCTCTGCCA
>JADFMC010000295.1 GCA_022564085.1 Fidelibacterota bacterium
ATAATTTGAAGATACCCAGTCAGGAGGTTTGGGAATTCATCGAGTGGCGGTTGACCCATGCTTAGAACCGGCATCGGGGTCGATGTGCACGCCTTCACCGATGGCGACGGCATGGTTTTGGGAGGCGTTCAAGTGCCCTACCAGCGGTCAATTTCCAGCCACAGCGACGGTGACGTGGTGATCCACGCCATCGTGGATGCTCTACTGGGAGCGGTAGGCGCTGGGGATATGGGCACCCACTTCCCCTCCAGCGACCCCCAGTGGAAAGACGCCGATAGCCGCCTGTTCCTCCGGGAGGCCCGCAACATCCTTAAGCAGGCCGGCGCCACCCTTAACAACGTGGACTGCACCGTCATCCTGCAGGAGCCGCCCCTGGCGCCATATATCCCGGAGATGAGGAAGCTGCTGGCGGCGGACCTGGAGGTAGACCTGTCGCAGGTGAGCATCAAGGCCACCACCACCGATCACCTGGGCTTCATTGGGCGGGGGGAGGGCATTGCGGCAATGGCGGTGGCGACGGTGGACGTGGGCAAGGCGCTCCATTCATGATTTTAGCCAAGGATGACCAGACTTCCCCGGTAAGGCATCGTTTTCTAGATGAGGCAGGCGACACGACTTTCTTTGGGAAAGGTAGACGAATCATACTTGGCGAAGAAGGAGTTTCACTCACATTTGGCATTGGAATGGTTAAAATCAATGCGGATCTGAGCCAAACCAGACGAGATGTACTTCAGCTCCAAGAAGAAATTGCAGCCGATAATTACACCAATGTGATTCCAAGCGTTAAAAGAAAAATCGAGAAGGGCGGATTTTTCTTTCATGCTACAGATGATCCCCCGGAGGTAAGAGAAAAATTCTATAAATATATCAAACAGCTGAACTGCTCTTTGGAAATGGTGGTAGGGCGCAAAATCCCTTCGTTATTCATCCGAAAGCACCATCGAAAAGAGGCCGTTTTTTATGCGGATATATTTTCACACCTACTGAAAAACAAACTCAGGGCCAATGCCAAGCTGGTATTAAATATAGCCCAACGCAAAAACAGCACAAGTCACCAGAATCTACAACATGCCCTTGATAAAGCTGGTACGCGAGCATCGAAGAGAAATGCGTATAACAACCTACAGGCTGAAGTTACTTTCAATATCCAGAACAATCGCTCGGAGCCAATTCTGAACATTGCTGACTATTTATGTTGGGCGGTGCAGCGAGTTTTTGAGCGGGGTGAAGTACGCCATTATCAGTTCATACAAGAGAAAATAAGCCTTGTGGTCGATCTGTATGATGAACAACGATACGAGGGGAGCAAGAATTACTATCGTCGTGGGAATCCCCTAACTTCAAATAATAAAATGAGCCCGCCAACATCCTAAGAAGGGTACCCTTCGACGACATGAAGTCGTATTTCAAATGCAGCAGGCTCGAAGCGAATGTAAACAATCCGCAATGGATTGTCAACCTTTATCGCTTCAAGTCAACTTTGGAGCCAATCACCAAGACGAGGACCTTTATTTAGAATGGGAAACACATAGGTACCATGACCACCCGCGTCCGTTTCGCCCCCAGCCCCACCGGTTTCCTGCACGTGGGCGGCCTGCGCACCGCCCTGTATAACTGGCTGTTTGCCCGCAAACACGGTGGCGTCTTCATCCTGCGCATCGAGGATACCGACCAGTCCCGCCAAGTTGAAGGCGCCGTGGATAGTCTGCTGGGCATGCTGGCCTGGGCCGGCCTGAATATCGACGAGGGCCCCGGCCTGGGTGGCGATTTCGGCCCCTATGTGCAATCCGAGCGGTTGGAGATTTATCACCAGCACGCTGAGCAGCTACTGGCCGGCGGGCAGGCCTATTATTGCTTCTGTACCACCGAACGGTTGGAGCAACTGCGCGAGCGGCAAAAGAAAATGGGCATCAACGTGCGTTACGACCGCCACTGCCGCACAATTTCCAGTGACGAAGCTGAAAGACGGGCAGCAGGCGAGCCCCACGTGGTCCGGTTGGCCATACCCGAAGCGGGCCGCATCACCTTCAAGGACATCATTCGCAAAAAGGTGGCCTTCGACTGGCAGACAGTGGACGACCAGGTGCTCATCAAAGGCGATGGCTTCCCCACCTACCACCTGGCCAACGTGGTGGACGACCATCTGATGGAAATCACCCACGTGATCAGGGGTGAGGAGTGGCTGCCCAGCATGCCCAAGCACCTGTATCTTTACCAGTCCTTTGGTTGGGAGCCGCCCACGTTTGCACACTTGCCCCTGCTGCTCAATCCCGACCGCTCCAAGCTCTCCAAGCGCCAGGGCCATGTGGCCGTGGAAGACTACCGGGACCAGGGCTACCTGCCGGAGGCCATGGTGAATTTTGTGGCATTGCTGGGATGGCACGAACAAGGAAACCGAGAGGTTTTCACACTGGCGGAACTGATCGAGGCCTTCGAGATCGGCCGGGTGCAAAAGGGCGGGGCAATTTTCAACACCGAGAAACTGGACTGGATCAACGGCCAGCATATCCGCGCCCTGCCCGCGGAACAGTTTCGCGCCGCCATCGCCCCCCACCTGGATACCGCCTGGGATGTCACCGATTCCATGGCGGCCGCCATCCAGACCAAGATCAACCTCCTATCCGATGCTCGCGACCAGCTGGCCTTCTTCTTCCAGGACCCAGTAGTCTATGACCAAGACGCCAAAGCAGCCCTTTCCGATGCCATGTCCCGGGGGATCCTATCCACCCTCCTGACCAACCTTGATTCGGCCAAGAAGTTCTCCGGGAAGGGGTTTCTGGACATGGTGAAAAGTATTGGTGATGATTTCTCCTTGAAGGGCCGGGAACTGTGGCATCCCATCCGGGCGGCCATCACCGGGCGGGTTGTGGGCCCCGATATCGTGACCATCGTGGACGAATTCG
>JADFMC010000296.1 GCA_022564085.1 Fidelibacterota bacterium
GCCCCCTAAAGCTGACCTATCCCGATTGCGGCGTGGCCTGCGCCAAGGACGTGGAGGAATTGATCCAGACCACCACCACCGGCCAGGTGGCGGGCATACTGGTGGAACCGATTATGGGTGTGGGCGGTTTCATTACTCCCCCCCAGGAATATTTTGTGATCGTGGCTGAGATCGTTCGTAAATATGGCGGCATCTTCATCTCCGACGAGGTGCAGACCGGCTTCGGGCGCACCGGCCAGATGTGGGGCATCGAGCAGTATGGGGTCGTGCCGGACATGATCACCGTTGCCAAGGGGATCGCCAACGGCCTGCCCCTGGGGGCGGTAATCACGACGGCCGAGATCGCCGATTCGCTCACCAAGAACTCCATCTCCACTTTCGGCGGCAACCCGGTGAGCTGCGCCGCCGCCGGCGCCACCATCGACGTGATCCTGCGGGATAAACTGGCGGATAATGCCCAGGCCATGGGTGCGGTGCTGCGGGAGGGGCTGGTTCGCCTGCAGCAGAAGTACCCCAAGGTGATCGGCGAGGTGCGCGGGATGGGGCTCATGCAGGCCATCGAGCTGGTGGTGGATGAGCCTGCCGGGGACCGGACTCCCAATCCAGATGCTGCGAACCAGCTCATGGAGCAGACCAAGGAGCGCGGGCTGCTGCTGGGCCGCGGTGGACTATATGGCAACGTCCTGCGGATCGCACCGGCGCTAAATATCACCCAGGATGAAGTTGACGAAGCCACCGGCATACTGGATCAGTCCTTCGCGGCCATGGGAGTCTAAGGCAGCGGTGTTAACCGTCTCAAGGGATCGGTTATGAGTGTTGAGCAGCCAGCTTGGAAAGCGTTACCGGATGATCGGGCGGAATTGCAGTTTTCCGATGCTAAACCGGCCTTTAGCGAGGCGGAAGCGATCATCGAGGCCAACCGCTGCCTCTATTGCTACGACGCGCCCTGCATCAAGGCCTGTCCCGCCGGCATCGACATCCCGGCATTCATCAAGAAGATCGCCACCGGCAATATCCGGGGCAGCGCCAGGACCATTTTCAAATCCAACATGCTGGGCGTCTCCACCGCCCGGGTCTGCCCCGTGGACGTGCTCTGCGTGGGCGCCTGTGTCCTTAATGATTTAAACGAGCAGCCCATCCGGATAGGGCGTCTGCAGCGCTATGCCACGGCTGAAACATTGGAAGCGGAAAGTCGCGCCGACTGGGAATTATTCACGCCCAAGGCAGCTATCGGCAAGCGGGTCGCGCTGGTGGGCGCCGGGCCGGCTGCCCTGGCCTGTGCCGCCCACCTGGTGCTGGAAGGGGTCACTGCGGTGATCTATGAAAAAGACGACCGGCCCGGCGGCCTCAATTTGACCGGGGTGGCTCCCTATAAACTGCAATCGGAAGCTGCCTTGGCCGAAGCTAAGTGGCTGCTGAGGAACGGCGTCCAACTCAAAACCGGCGTTGAGGTAGGCCGGGATATTGAACTTGAGCAGTTGATCAAACAGTACGACGCTATATTTATCGGGGTGGGGCTGGGCACAGACAAAGCATTGGGCATCCCGGGTGAAGACGGCCCGGGCGTGTGGGGTGGCTCCGGCCTGATCAGGAAAATCAAGAATGACCCGTCCTTCGAACTTCCGGATGACATCCAGGCGGTGGTAGTGATTGGCGGTGGGAACACGGCCATCGATATTGCCCGCGAACTGGCCATGCTGGGGGTGCCGGATGTGAAGATGCTCTATCGCCGCACGGTGGGGGAGATGCCCGGTTATGGGCATGAACTGCAGGGCGCCCGGAAGTATGGCGTGCGCCTGCTAGAACGTCTCACGCCCACCGCAGTGATCAGGGATGGGGACCGGGTGACTGCTTTCAGGGCGACCTCCACAGTATCGGGTGTGGCCAGCGATTATCCCTGTGACTGGGTGGTGGTGGCCATCGGCCAGGAAAAGCACGCCGTTCATTTGGCGGAGGCAATCGAAGTGGATGAAAAAGGCCGTCTGGTGGTGGATCCCCGGACCCGGCGCACCGGCCACGCCAAGGTGTATGCCGGCGGCGATTGCATCAACGGGGGCCAGGAAGTGGTTAATGCCGCCACGGATGGCCGCGAAGCAGCATTTGCCATGTTGCGCAGTTGGGATATTGCCCCGGAATTGGCCTAGGAGCGGGTCCAGCGATTCTGAAAACATTGAAAAAGAGTAGAGGCTGGTAATGGCGGATCTATCCATCGACATGTGCGGCATCAAAAGCCCCAACCCCTTTTGGCTCGGTTCCGGGCCGCCCACCAACAGCGGCGAGCAGGTCATGCGGGCCTTTGACGCCGGCTGGGGAGGCGCGGTCTGGAAAACCTTGGGTGAGCCGATAGTCAATGTATCCTCCCGGCTGGGCGCCATCGATTATGCCGGCGTCCGGATGATGGGACTGAATAATATCGAGCTGATCACCGACCGGCCGCTGGAGACGAATCTCAAGGAAATGTACGCCGTCAAAAAGGCCTATCCCGACCACGCCCTGATCGCCTCACTGATGGTGGAGACCAAGGAGGAGTGGCGGGATATTATCAAGCGCTCGGAAGACGCCGGGGCCGACGGCCTGGAGCTGAATTTCGGCTGCCCCCACGGTATGTGCGAGCGCGGCATGGGCAGCGCCGTAGGCCAGGAGCCGCGAGTTTTGGCGGAAATTACCTCGTGGGTCAAGGAGTACGCCCAGGTGCCGGTACTGGTGAAGCTCACGCCCAATGTCGGTGACATCCTGGTTCCCGGTAAAGCTGCCGTAGCAGGTGGCGCCGACGGCCTCTCTTTGATCAACACTATCAAATCGATCATCGGCGTGAACCTGGACACCCTGGTTCCCATGCCCACCGTAGGGTCCCAGAGCTCTCAGGGCGGCTACTGCGGACCAGCCGTGAAGCCCATCGCAT
>JADFMC010000297.1 GCA_022564085.1 Fidelibacterota bacterium
GGACCATCCATTCGTTAACGTCTCACCGGATAATTTGCTGCAGCGCCTCACCGATCTGGTGGAGCATCCCGATCAAATCATCGAGCGGGGCCGCAACTGCCGGGGTTGGGTCGAGGCGCGCCACGGCCTGAATAGCGTGGGGGACCAGCTGTACGGCTATTACCGGGAGTTAGGGATCATTTAATGGGCCCGCAGCTCGTATTGGCGCCCCTCACCCGGGCCATGGCCGAGGATCAGGCCGATCGTCTTTTGGAACTGATCAACTCCATTCCCGGGCGGTCCTGGTCCAGGAAAGAACTGTTGGCCCAGCGGCCGGATAAATTCCGTTACAGCCGGGTGTGGCTTTCCGGGAATAAGGTGCTGGGCGTGGTAATCGCATCCCGGAAAGATGAGGCGGTGCATATTCATCAGGTGGCTCTGGACAATGAATACCACCGCCGGGGCCTGGGGCGGCGGGCCTACAGCGAAATCGCCGGCCTGGCTGCTAGCGAGGGGCTGTCAACAGTGACCGCCAATTGCCTCAAATCCGACAAGGGGGCGCTGGATTTTCACCTGGCGCTGGGATTCGCCTCAGTGGGCCGCTATACGGACCCGGATGACGGGCGCGATTACCTGCGCCTGAAAGCCGCCGTGGCGACCATATTAGATTTGGGACAGCCGGAGTGAAAGTCGCGATCCATCAGCCCAATTTTCTCCCCTGGCCCGGCTATTTCCACAAGTATGACCAATGCGACCTCATGGTTCACATGGATACCGCTCAGCACGTCCGGCGGGATTTCGACCAGCGCAATTGGATCCACACACCGGAAGGTATTAAGAGGCGAATTACCGTTCATATCTCCGGCGCCAACCGTTCGTCCCAACCACTTAACCGGGTGAGCCTGGCCAAGGACAACTGGCGCCGGGAATTAAAAAACCTGCTGTACAACAGCTACCACCGGGCCCCTTTCTACCAGCCCCATGCCGATGGCCTGCTGGGCATCATCAACCACGATTGGCCGGCACTGGCGGAGCTTAACCTGGCCCTGATCGCTTACCTCAAGGACGCACTGGGCATCCGGACATCCAGTATACTCCTTTCGTCCCTGGGAGCGGATTTGGGACGGCGGAATGAGCAGCTGATCAACATCTGCCACCAGGTGGATGCCGACACCTACCTGTCCGGACAGGGCGCCCGGGACTTTCTCGATGAGAAGCAGTTCCGCCGGGCAGGGATCAAAGTGGAATTCCAGGATTATACCCCGGTGAAATACCCCCAAATTCACAGCCCCTTCATTCCTAACTTGAGCGTTATTGACCTGCTGTTTAACACCGGGGCGCAGGCCCGAAATTATCTGCTGGGAGGATCAGTTGCCGCCATCTGATGGCAAACAATGTGGTTTTAGCCACGACCATTACCGCCATTGTCTGGAAAAAGCATTGGGGTTGGGCTATCGGTTTGCTACCATGGGGGAATACGTCGATGGCGTAGCGGGTAAAGGGAAAATCATACTGATGCGCCACGATGAGGACTTTTCCCCCGAGGCTGCTAAGGCCCTGGCGGATATCGAAGCGGACCTGGGCGTCCGCTCAACCTATTTTTTTCGCTACCATGCCCGCCAATACAACCTGCTTTCCCTGCCGACCATCGCACTGCTGAAAGAGCTGCGCGGGCAGGGCCATGAAATCGGTCTGCATGGCGAGACCCATGCTCTCCCGGCTCTGATCGAACAGGCCGGTGAGCTGCTCAACCGGGAGCGGGAACTGCTTACCTTGCTGGTGGGCGTCGAAGTGACGGGTCTCAGCCGGCACGAACCGGCCAGGACCGGCAGCAGCGCTAGTGACAAAGTGCCTGCGGGGTTTAAATACGAGGCCTATAGCGATCAGTTTTCCGGGTTGAAATATATCTCCGATAGCTCGGCCCACTGGCGGGAAGGATGCATGTGCCAACACATCGGTGAGGTGGACCGGCTATACATACTTACCCATGGCTTCTGGTGGTACCGGCAGACGCCACTGGAGAACTACTAACAGTTGCGCCGGGTCCGCTGGACGGCGGGCCAGTACCAGCCTAAGCAGGTAATCGATTTCACCCGATGACAGCGCTACCCGATTCCCTCCCCCTGGTCTCGCTGATCACGCCCGTCTATAACGCCGGCGCGCATTATTCCACCTGCTTCGAATCATTATGCCGGCTGGCGTATCCCCCGGAGCTCCTGGAAGTGCTGGTTATAGATGATTGTTCCACCGATGGCACCCGGGAATATCTCCAGCGACAAAAGCCCCCGGATTTCATCCACCGGTTATACCCGGAAAAGAACCTGGGGCGTTCCGGTGCCCGCAACCTGGGTCTGGAACGGGCCGGCGGCAGCGTGGTGATCTTCCTGGATGGTGATATGGAGATACAGCCCGATTTCATCCATCGTCACGTGGAGGAATTATCCCGGCCCGGCCGGGAGGCGGTAATCGGTCGCGTGGACCCGGCGCCCTGGCTGCCCAAGTCAAAACTGAACCGCTACCTATACGACTATCCCCGCCGGGGCGCCCGGCAATTTGGGATGGGAACACCCATCGGGTTTAAGTATATGATCAGCGGTAATGTAGCCCTGTCGCGGGAGGCTGCGGACTTCGGTGGCCTATTCGACGAAAATTTCACCCAGTACGGCGGCGAGGACAGCCTATTCGCCTATCGTGTGGCCCGGCAGTTCCCAAACGGCATTTTCTACAGCGACCATCCCCGAGCCTGGCACCACCACCACCACCGGCTGCGTCTCTATCTAGCCCGTCTCACCGGTTACGGCCGGCATAACCTGCCCCAGCTGATAAGCCGCCATCCCGAGCTCGCCACTCCCCTGGCCGCCGACTTCGCCTGGCCGCTACCGGGCAGCTATTTTTTCCGTAAGCTCCTGTTGGGCC
>JADFMC010000298.1 GCA_022564085.1 Fidelibacterota bacterium
ACCATTATTCACCAAGTATCCAACCTGTTGATCTTTTTCTGGGTGGTGCCGCGAATGATCCAGGTGGCGCGCCGCACTGCTATATCGTCCGCCGGCCAGGTCCCGGCCGTCTCGCCCGAGGAGCAAGGGCCATGAGGGGCGGTATCCGGCAGATGCTGCCCCCGGTGCTGGTGGCGCTCACCGGATCACTGTTGATCGGCCAGGTGCCGGAAGCGGATCCTTCCCCACCGCCGGCCGGGGAGGAATCAGTGGCGGATACGGTGCGGGGACCGGATCTTTTCTGGGTCAAATCGCTGGCCCCCACAATGCGGGACGCACCCAAGACGGGACTGCTATACCTGCACTGGGATGAATGGGGCCACTCGGACCTGGCGGCCACCATCACCAACCCGTTCGTACCTGCTGACCTGCTGATCGGCGCCGCCCGCCTGGATGGGGGGCTGGGCCAGCCGGTCCTCTCAGCCGTGATACCTGCTGCCATGGCCCTGGTCTCACCGACGACGATTGCCCTCGATGGGAGCGCTCCCGGCTCCGGCTGGGGCCAAGATTTGATCACTTTCGCGGTGATACCAATGCTGGACAGCGCCCGGGCCAGCCAGACCTATTTCCACTGGGATCAGGGTGATTACCGTTACCAGGACCTACAAGTGGGAGCCTCGGCCAGGCTGGATGAGACCCGCAGCCTGGTGTTGGCCGGCCGCGGGCTAAGCCACGGCGGGCAATACGGTCTTTCCGGGCCGGGACCGGCGAACCGCGAGGATAACGTGCTCCAGGATTATGTCATCGACTATCGCAATCAGGCCACCACGAATACCAGTTGGGGCTACACAATGCTGTTCCAAAAAGAGCGGGTGGGGCTGCCGTATAAGTACTTCGACAAAGATAGCATTACTGTCTGGACCAGCGACATTCGCCGTAGCGCCACCTGGGCCCAGGGATTCAAGCTTGAGCATCGGAGCGACCGAGTGCAAGGCAATATCGACTGGTCGACAGCCACCACTGACCTGGCCACCCGCACTTACGCCGACACGACAGACCACCTTCGCCGCCGCAGTGCCACCAGCTGGTTTAGCGGCCGGCTGGACTATCGCCTGCGGGGTGAGCTGCGCCTGCGGGTCGAGGCCCGGCTCAAACAACGGCGTATCGATGATGATATGCTTGGTTTCCACCGAGTGACTGGTCAAACGGTTGGCATAGGCCTGATGGGGGGCGGCCGGCGGTTGGGTTGGTACGGCGGGTTGGCTGTCATCGAAGGCCAGGTGTGGCCTGAGGGGTGGGTAGCACTTTCCGTGATGGGCGGCGCCCTCTCGCTCAGCCGCCATAGCACCCCATTTCTGGATTTGCCCCATTACGGCCGGCGGGCTACGCTGCAAAACACCAGTTGGCTGCCGGGGCCTACCACATTACACCGTTGGGCGACGGCCTATCGGATCGGCGGTGATTGGGGCACCATGGGCGCTACGGTGGCCCAATTGACTACCGGCCAGCCTGATACCAGGCAGGCGGTCACCGGTGGCCTGGACTTTGACTGGTACCCCTGGCCAGAAGCCCTCAGGCTGCGAGGCGCGCTGACCGCCCTGGCCACAGCCGATTCCCTGCCGCCTCCCAGGATCAACGCCAGTGCCGATATTTATTTTACCTTACCGTTGCCCAACAGGCGCGCCCGGCCGTTTGTTAGCGTCGGAGTTATGTTTATCGAAAACGATTTCAGTCGCTGGGTGGACCCCCGCTTCGCCGACACCGCGCCCCTACCCCTGAACCCTCTTCGGAAGGGCACCGAATCAGCGACTATGTGGATTACAGGAGCTTTCGGCGTCAAAGTGAAGGGCTTTGAACTGCAAATGGGAATCTTCAACCTCACCGGCAGCACCATCGAGAACGCTCCAAGCGCTGGCTACCTGCCCGGTGCGCCGCTGAAGCACTTTAGCATGTCGTGGTCCTTTCCACCAAAACAAGGCAGCGCCAAAGGCTCCCAAGAACGGTAACTTGGCCACGAAATAATTTGCCCCATCTATGCCGCCACACTGATGGCGATAAATGTCGCGGTAACTGCTTATCCCTCGAATATTGATCATAAGTACCGTAAATTAGCTTGCAGCGCTTTCTACCGGCTCGTAATTTTAAGTAGGAATAATTATTAGTTAATGCGCTACAGCCCTCAAAGAGAATCGATCCTTAAAATTGTGCGGGGCACCAATACGCACCCCACAGCCGAGTGGATTTTCTCTAGGACCCGGCAGGAGATGCCCACTATCAGCCTGGGGACGGTCTACCGCAACTTGAAACAGTTGGCAGACCACGGACTTATCAAGCGCATATTCGACCAGGGCCACGTGCGGTACGATGGTACTACCACGCGGCACGATCATTTCCACTGCGAGATATGCGGCCAATTCTATGATGTCAATGTTCCTCTGGAGGGCATTGTGGACCAACTATCTCCCGCGCCTGGCTTTAAGGTTAATGATTACTCACTTGAAATCACCGGGACTTGCCCGGACTGTTTATCACGGAAAGGAAGTACGCACCATGCCACTGAAAGTAGGAGATAAAGCGCCCAGGTTCACAGGTAGGAACTTGGCGGATGAAGAGGTATCACTTGATCAATATGCCGGGAGGCGGAACGTGTTTTTGGTCTTCTATGTCAAGGCCTTTTCATCTGTTTGCGCCGTCCAACTGCCCACTTATAACCGTAATCTGGACGGTTTTCGGAGTAGGGACACCGAAGTCATCGCCGTGAGCGTCGATAATCCATTCAGCCAGAAAGCCTTCTGCGATTCAATTGGGGGCATCGATTATCCGGTGATCAGCGATATGGGCCTGGAGATTGCCAAGCAATATGATGTGGCCCTATCCGCTGGTTTTGCCCAGCGGGCTGAATTTCTGATCGATAAA
>JADFMC010000299.1 GCA_022564085.1 Fidelibacterota bacterium
TAATCGATGAACGTGGATTTGTTCCGGTGCACATGAAAAATATGCTCGCAAAGGAGGCAAAGCACCGAAATATCTATGCCGTTGGAGACTGCATTGGTAACCCCGGCCCCAAACAGGGCCATTTGGCATTTATGCAGGCTACCGTCGCTGCAGAGCATATTGCCTGGCGGGTTAATCAGAAAGGCCTAGTGAGAATGTACCTACCTGAATTTCGCTGTGTTATGGACCAGGGAGGAGGCAAAGGGCTATATATTTATTCGCAATACATGTCGGAAGGGGATGGGTTGAAAATTGAGCTTGGCGAAGAACCGTATAAGTCAAAAATTAAATTCGAACAGATTTTTATGGAAAAAAAGGGTGACATTGGAGAACTGCATCATCAGATGATTAAATAGGAACTATGTTCGGAGTCAGCCTGGAATCTTCTTCAAATGCCCCCCATCAGCTCACATTGCTTCGACGATGTACATGGAGAATTATAATGTCGCCAGCGGAAGAACCAACCAGGGATCAACCATCCGCTCATGAAGTAACCGGGCCTGTCAGGTGGGGCATCCCAGCTCCCGAAGTCCAAAAAATGGATGTTTCTGAAGGGTCAATCTCACAGGGGCAAAATATCATTGGTGGATAAACACGAATGAATGTTGACAGCGAACAACAAGATGCGCGTGCAGAGAGGCTCAACCGGTCGAGCGGTGTAGAGAAGGGCAGAGAGCACGAAACGGTTCAGGTGCAGGCGGCGCGCCGGGGCGGGCCAGGCGTACTTAAAGTTGTGAATGCGCACATTGGTCAACCCGGTGAGGGCCAGGTGCTTATCAGGACACATTTCGCAGGCATCAATTTCGCCGATCTCATGGCACGCATGGGGCTGTATCCCGGCGGGCCGGAAGCGCCGATGGTGCTGGGGCTGGAAGTGTCCGGCGCCATTGAGAGCACGGGTAGCGGGGTGGACGACTTCTCACCTGGAGACCGGGTTTGCGCTCTCACCCGTTTCGGAGGCTACAGCAGCCTGGTGCTGGTCGATCAGAAGCAGGTTCGCCCGGTACCACCCGGCGTTGACCTGGAAGCGGCCGCGGCCCTGCCATTAACATTTCTCACAGCCTACCTCATGATGTTCACCCAGGGAAATCTCCAGCCGGGGCAGACGGTGCTGATCCACAGCGCGGGAGGTGGTGTTGGTACAGCGGCCATCCAGATGGCGGTTAACGTCGGGGCGCGCATCTTCGGCACGGCATCGGCTGCCAAGCATGAGCGACTGCGCGAGATGGGGGTGGAGCTCTGCATCGACTACCGCACCGTGGACTTTGTGGCGGAGGTGAAGAGAGCCACCTCAGGCCTGGGGGCGGACTTGATTCTGGACGCCCAGGGTCCCGCCCATGCCCTGCGCAGCCTAAAGGCGCTGGCGCCTCTGGGTACCCTCATCCTGTACGGCGTGCAGCAGAATATGGGTCGCACCCGCCTGCGCCCCGGGCTATTGCGGATGCTGTGGGAGTTGCACACAGTGCGGCTGGCGCCGCTGCGGCTGATGAACTCAAACAAGGGGGTTTACGGCTTTCACCTGGGGCAGCTGGACTCGCGGCCGGGCCCGGTGCACAAGGCCTTTAGCGAGCTGCTGGTATGGTTGGGCGAAGGGCGGATCAATCCGGTAGTGGATAGGATTTTCCCTTACGATCAGGCACGCCAGGCGCACGACTACATCCAAGACCGCCGCAACTTCGGCAAGGTGCTGCTGGATTTCCGCACTGCCGGATAATGAGGGCTGCCGGGCCTGTTATGGGGATATTCATGGGCCCCAGCATAAAAACTTTCGCCGGTCATATCGCCCCGACTCTAATACTGCTGGAGGTTGGCAAAAAACAATAAGCCCCACAGATCTCTCGACCCGTGGGGCTCTCTGTCAGGTTTATAACTACCTGACTATTTCAGTAGGGAGGCACACTCAGGGCGCACCAGCGTCCCGGCAGAGCCATCCGTCCTACTAGCAATGTGGGCCGTCCGCCGCCGGAAATTCCCCCCTGACGGCTCAGCCCCTTTTATTGCAGGTCGGTGGCTGGCTCTTTCTCTTCGACTTCTTCAACCAGCGTGGCCATAAAGTTGACTTCCGCGATGGCGTCGGGGATCAGTTCCTTCGCCTGAGACTTTTTGGCAATGGTGACCGTGGCCGTTCCGGTCTTATAATCGACAGCATCCACAGATATGATGCCCTCGATATCCAGGAGGGCCGACTCTACCCGCTTGGTGCAATTAGAGCAGACCATCCCGGCCGTATTCTCACCCACTCCGCTGATCTTATATGTGCAGACCTCGGTGTATTCCTCCACCACTACCGCGGTCGTGACTTTCAAGTCCTGCGCCTGAGCGGTGGCTGTGAACATTATCCCTACGGCCAATATGCTCAGCGCCACTGCCATTGATGACATATGCTTCATTCGTCTATACTCCCTCGTGTTTGGTTACGCCGCCCTCAACCGGGCAGCATTTATTCTGGGTTACACAGTTTAATGAACATTGGCGCCCCAAGTTCCAATTTTCTTGCTCCCATTGCCGCCCATCCCGGTCAACCTATTCCCACTGTCACATGGGTGCACCCACCAACCCTAGCTCCTCAGCGGTGGCGCTGCTGAAATAGGAGGATTTCCATCGGAATCAAGCCCATAGTATGCGGATTTTATTGATTGCTAGTAAACAATTGTCTGTATCGAGGATTAATTTCCAGCACAACTGCTTTGGGAGTAGGGGGTCACAGGTTTAATTCATATCGCCCCGACATCAGATTTGCCGATTGGAGATCAGTTTCTCGTCGGCATTTTTGCTTTGGGATGGCCATCCTAAACTCGCCCCTGCGAGCCCAGACAACACCAAAAACCATTTTTTACCGACAAAACTGTATAC
>JADFMC010000013.1 GCA_022564085.1 Fidelibacterota bacterium
GGGGCTTAAAACCGAATTCTTTAAGCCACTCCTCCTGCGACACCTTAATCTCGCCAAAGCGCGCCTCAAATTTCCGTACGTTATCCATCAGGGCCCGGGCGAAGGATTTGGCGTGCAGAGGAGCCATTATTATGCGGGAGCGCACCCGGGCCTTGGGCATGCCGGGCATCACCTGGGTAAAATCGATCACAAACTCAGCGGCGGAATGGGTCACGATGGCCAGGTTGGCATACTCCCCGGATCCCACTTTTTCATCCAGTTCAATTTGGATCTGCTTGGTTTTAGGTCCTTTTTCCTCGGTCATAGCTGCTTGCCTTAATAAATCCGTAGGGGTGTTATTCAGAATCCCTCATATCCTGCCGGCGGTTGAATTCCTCCCAGTCGTCCTCCAGCCCTTCCCATTGGCGGAATTCTTCCTCGTCGGTAGTGACCTCATTCAATTCGATGTCTTCATCCAGATTCCGAATCTGCCGCTCGATGCGTTCGAATTCATTGGGGTCGGTTTCGTCCTGGGCCTCAATATCCTGTTCAAACACCGCATCCGCGCCGTAGAGAGCCTGATCGAAGAAATCCATGTCGGTCACAATTCCCTGGGTCATGAGAAATTCCACGAAGTCCAGGTACTTGCGATTCTTTAGATTGGTTCGGCATTTCGGGCACACCAAGGACTTGGCGAGCTCCTCTTCCTTGAGAGGCTCGTTGCATTCCGGGCACACAATACCTTCCAATTTCAATTTTACCTCCTGCAAAATGCGGCCAAATGTAACTGACAGTTAGGGGACCAACAAGCCATTTCTGCCCCCAGAAGCAGCTATTTTCCTTTCATTATAGTGGGAAGTTATACCATCCCTGTTGTGCCACGTGATCTGCCAGTCGGCGTACCGGCCGGTCCTCGTGCCGTCTGATCTGCCGCAGGTTGCGGCGCACCCGGTTCCAGGCGCCCTCACAAAAGATCCGGGCCATGTCATGCTCAATTTGCGCCTCCTTGGGGCCCACCTCTTCCAAGCGGCCGGTAACCCGGGAAATCACTGCCAGCATGCCGTAAATATCGATGGCGCAGTCGGCGTAGCGCTGGAGCATTAATTGCCGATCCACCACTCGATGGCCGAATTTCATAATGGCAGAGTTCACCGACAGGTGCAATTTCTCCACCGACCGGGTCAAGTAGGCGGTATACTTGCGCAGGGCCGGGTGGGCCCGGGCCAGGTGCGGCCTGGTCACCGCTCCCTTAACCCTGGTAAAAGCATAATCGGCCAAAAAGCCGAATCCCTTAATGGGACCTCGCAGGGCATGACCCAGTTGCTTGAGATATTCACCCGGTTCCTGCAACCCAGCCAAAGCAATATACAGTCTCAAAATCTCATTAGTTCCCTCAAAAATTTGATTGATGCGAGCATCGCGCATAATCCGTCCGAACGGATACTCCTGCATGTAGCCCAGGCCGCCCATCATCTGCATGGTATCGTTGATCGATTGCCAGCCTCTTTCGCTGGCAAACACCTTGCAGATGGCCGATTCCAGGGAATAATCCACATCGTCGCGGTCAACCAGCGCCGTAGTTAAATATACCATGCTCTCAGCCACGTAGGTATTCACCGCCACCCGGCTGATTTTCTCCTTGATCAGCTCGAATTCCACCACTGGCCGGCCGAATTGGCGACGTTGTTTTACGTGCTCGATGGCTACCTTAAGTAAGGCCTTGGAGCCTCCCACCACCCCGGCCGCCAGTCCCAGCCTGCCCGAGTTAAGCACGTGCATGGCCACCTTGAAACCTTTACCCACTTCGCCCAATAAATTCTCCGGCGGCAGAACTACATTGTCGAAATAGATCGGCGTGGTGCTGGAGGCCTTGATACCCAGTTTGTGCTCTTCGGGCCCCCGGGAGAATCCCTCCCGGTCCGCCTCGATGATGAAGGCGGTGATTTTGTCTTTGGTCTCGCCGTTAATTTCCACCGCGGTATTGGCGAAGACGGTGAAAAACCCGGCATAACCGCCATTGGTGATCCACATCTTTTGTCCATTGAGCAGCCAGGTGCCGTCGGACTGTTTTTCGGCCCGAGTCTGGATGGAGGCGGCGTCGCTTCCTGCGCCCGGTTCCGTGAGGGCGAAGGCGGCGATGGTCTTGCCGCTGGCCAGGTCCGGCAGATACTTGCGTTTTTGCTCCCGGGTGCCGTAGAGCAGCAGCCCTTTGAGGCCGATTGAGGCGTGAGCGCCCAGAATCACCGGCAGGGAACCATCCAGTTCGGACACGGTTGAGTAAATCCGGGCAAAGCCGGTCATGCTCAGCTCCAGGCCGCCGTATTCTTCGGGTATATTCCAACCGAAAAAACCGAGCTCGGCCAACGCCTTGAAGGTGCTATCGGGATACTTACCCTCGGCGTCGGCCCGAGCCGCATCGTGGTGTTCCGCGCCCCAGCGCAGCAAATTCTCCTGGATGATCCGCACCATGTCAGCCTCATCAGGGTCAATCCGGGGGTAGGGGAAAACCAGTTGTTCCGGTATCTCCCCCCTGAAGATCGATTTCATTAAAGATTCCGGCATTTCACTCAACGCGACCTCCTACAACGATTTTGGCGCCTAATTTTGGTCCCGCCATACTATACAAACGCCGGAAGCGAAATGCAAGTTTCGTTTTAAAATTGCTATTTACAGGTATGGGAGGCGGTGGAGGTTATCCCTCAACCGCGGCCATTTCCTGAGGGGTGCCCAGGTCGCACAGGGCCAGTATCTGGTCGTATGAGCCGGCTAACAGTTCCGGCTCCTCCGGATCAATTTGGATGTTGTATATGTCATCCGCCCCGGGGCCTGAAAAACCGATCCGCTTGGGAGCGTCAATGGTGCGGATTACCCGGGCCATGTGGCGGGATAGCTCCGGGTCCAGATTCACCACCGCATCGAATGATTCGTCCCGATAGCGAGCCCGCAGCACCGCCACATCCACCTTGGGTGGTTTGGCTTTCATAAGGGGGAAAAAGAAAATCTCGTGACGAGAGGCAGGTATTAATTCTTGAAAAATGATTGGAATGGCCAGCTTAAAAGCGCCGCCGTTGGGATAGCGTTCCAGTTCTTGGAGTACTGGCAGGCTCTCCAGCAACCGTGGCTGGTCCACCGGGAAGAGGAATAACAGCCGGCGGGGCTGGGGAATGTCGACCGAAAACAGCACTTCCTGCGGTAAATCCGACAGGCGCCCAAGGGTCTTATAAAACCAAAGCCAGGTAGTAGTTTTCATGCTGGAAGGGGTTGACTAGTGGACATAAGTTAAACGCGGGTATCGGTCAAGGGCAGGGTAAAGGCTGCACTCGTACAATTAATTACCTGGCCTGGTAGGGCTGCACGCCCTTTAAATGACCACCTGGAGGGATTAAATTGCCGCCCAGTGACTGGTTCCCACCGCAATATTTATTTTCTACCACTAGGGCTGTTGCTGGCCGTCGCCCCACTTAATGCCCAGGATTACACCTGGCCCACCGAAGCCAGCCGGACAATCACCGCCACCTTCGGCGACATGCGCCCCCGGCGCTACCACTCCGGCTTCGACATCTCCACCAATGGTGGCCGGGGATACGAGATCTATGCGGTGGACGGTGGATATATCGAGCGGCTATTGGTATCCACCCAAGGATACGGGAAAGTCATTTACTTGCGGTTACAGGATCGGAGGGTCGTGGTATATGCCCACCTGCAGCGGTTTACCCAGGACCTGGAACGATTGGTCTACTCCGCCCAGCAGCGCAGAAATCGCTACACCCTCGATATGCGCTTTAAATCCACCGATTTACCAGTACGTCAAGGGGATATACTGGGTTATACCGGCGATACGGGCAGCATTTCGGGCCCCCATCTCCATTTCGAGATCCGCGACTCGCGAAACCAACCGATGAATCCCATGCAGAACGGGTTCACTGTAGAGGATGACCTGCGACCAGTGATCACCGCCCTGGCGGTCATGCCCCTCTCGCTTGAGACCGTGGCCCACGGAAGCAGCCTGCCAACGGTCTTGGCGGCCGTGCAATCGGGACCGGGGAGCTACCGAATACCGGATACCATCGCAGTAACCGGACCGTTCGGGTTGGCGTTAGAAGCCCACGACCGCATCCCGGAGACGCGCTATAATATGACCGTTTATGGCGTCAGTCTGATGGTGGATGGGCGTGTCCGATACAGTCTGCAGTTCGACCGCTTCAACTTCCAGGAGGGACCGCTGGTGGAGCTGGAGCGTGACTATGGCCTGTGGCGACGGGACGGCGAGGATTTCCATCGCTTATTCGTTTCACCCGGCAGCGAATCCATGTCTTTCATTAAACCCGGCTCACAAGGGGCGCTGGAGCTGTCCCCCGGCTATCATCGCTTTGCGGTCAAGACCTGGGACCAGAATGGCAACGTGGCGGTTCTGCGGGGCGTACTGGCAAATACGCCCTCCAGCTCCCTACAGGCCAGTCAAGAATGGTCTTCCGAAGAACGGGGATGGATCATTACTTTGGATTCCAGCACGCCGTTACGCAAATATGACGTATTCTTCTTCGATATCCGGGGGCGCCAGGTGGAGACCTTCAGCCACCGCCCAGGTCCCGAGGCCGGTAAACGCCAACGGTTTCTGGTACCGGGGCAAAGAGGTCGCAACCGGGTGCTTCAGATTGTGGGGGTCGACCGCTGGGGAGCCCGGTTGGCGCCGGTGCACGTGAGCCTGATACCACTGGAGGAGATCACCCAACAGCGGACTTTCAGGCTCAAGATGGAGCAGTTGGATAATGGAGTGGTATTGCAGGTGAGCAGCGACTACTACCTACCCTTCGGCCCCGAGGTATTGTTGCGGACCGCCCACGGGGTCCGGCGTTACCGCACAGAGATGGTCAGCCCGGTTGATTTCATCACTCGCCCGCTGCGTCCGGCGGAGCTGGTAAACCTGGAGGAGGTGATCGTCCGGGTGCCGCTGGACCCGGTGTACGAGGTGCGGTTGCCGCAACACAGTGTGGTGGTACCACCCAACGAGCATCGGGAGCTTCAGGACCCCGAGGGCTATTTGCATGTTGAATTCCGGCCCGGTACATTTTACGACAGCACCCTGGTTTGGTACTCGCGATCTAAGGTAAAGCCGCCCCCAGGGACCGACTTTGTGACGCCACCAGTCCAGATCGGTCCCTTGAACCGGCCCTACAAAGGGCCCATGGGGTTGAGTTTGATGGTACCCCCCAATCAATTATTACCGGCATCAACCGGGATATACTACCTGGACCGTAAGAAGGGGTGGATTTTCATGCCCCCGGCGGTGGGGGTATCGCGGATGGAACGCATCCGCACCAGGGCCTATAACACCCTGGCCACCAGTGGTGAGATCTTTGCGTTGATCAAGGAGACCGATCCGCCGGTGATCCAGCCGCTGCGGCCCGGTCCGGGCGGCACCTACCCCCGCCGTGACCTGCGCTCGGTACGATTCAATGTGCGCGATGAGGTCGCCGGACTGAAGGATGAAACCGCCATCTCCCTGACCATCGACGGCATCCCGCGCATATTCGAGTATAATACAAACCGGGAGGTAGTGAATTATACACTACCGGTATTGTTCGACCCGGGGGAGCACGAGCTGGTCATCACCGCAGTGGATCAGGTGGGCAATGCCGATACCGTGCGGGTAACTTTTAATATCGAATAATGCTTTTCCCCTATCGCAACGATAATCCCCGGGTGTTGATACCATATGTGACCTACGCTATCATAGCACTCAACTTAATTGTTTTCCTGTACCAGCTTACTTTAACGGATTATGTGACTCGCCACTTGTTCTCGCTGCGTTTCGGCCTTATCCCGGCCAATTTCTGGGGCGCTGACGCCGCGGCGGTGCTGCGCTATAACCATGATCTTTTGGCTGAATCGTTTTCCGGCTTGAGCGTCCAACGGCTGCTGGAGGCTCGGTTGCTGCCGGGCTATATTACCATCTTTACTGCGCCGTTCCTCCATGGCGGCTGGATGCATTTTCTGGGCAATATGTTATTCCTGTACGTATTCGCGGATAACCTGGAGGGGGCCTTGGGACATGTGCGATTCACAGTTTTTTATATGCTCGCGGCCCTGGCGGCAGGCCTGCTGCAGTTGTCGGTGGAGTCCGCCAGTCTGCTACCGGTGATCGGGGCCAGCGGGGCAATTTCCGGGGTGCTGGGCGGCTATATGGTGCGCTACCCACGGGTCAAGGTCCATGTGCTGATCTTTATTTTTGTCTTTTTCACCACCGTACGGCTACCGGCTTTCGTGGTGTTGGGCTGGTGGTTTATCATCCAAATATTCAGCGGTTTGGTCAGTCTGGGCAGTCCCGGCGCCGGCGGCACGGCTTGGTTCGAGCATATTGGAGGGTTCGTGGCCGGCTTTTCCTACATGGCAATTGATAAGTACAGCCGTAAATTAGCGCCCGGCCATGACCGAGAACGCTGAACTGATCAACCAGGCTCGTCAAGCCCGCCAGCAGGCCCGGGCGCCCTATAGCGGCTATACGGTGGGTGCCGCGGTGTTGGGAACATCCGGCCGCATATATCCTGGCTGCAACGTGGAGTCCAGCGCTTTTTCCACCACCCTGTGCGCCGAACGGGTGGCTATATTCGGGGCCATCGCCGCCGGTGAAGCCGGGTTCACAGCTTTGGCCGTCGCCACCAAAAATGGAGGGACCCCCTGTGGGGCCTGCCGACAGGTGATCCACGAACAGTGTGGAGATATCCCCATTTACTTGGTTGGCGAAAATAGTGGCCAGCCGGTAAAATTCACCACCTCCCAACTATTGCCCCATCCGTTTGGTCCCGATGAAATCTGATCCGGCTGCGGTATTAATCGGACTGGCCGGGGGGACCGGTTCGGGTAAGACTTCCATTGCCGAGGCTCTGCAGAATGAAGTGGGGCGCGATGAGGTGGTGGTCCTTGAGCAAGATTCCTACTACCACGATCTTTCCCATCTCCCGCTGGAAGAGCGGGCCAAAACAAATTTTGACCATCCTGACTCGGTCGATTTCGAGCGCATGCGGCAAGACCTGGAGGAGATGCTGAACGGACGCCCGGTGGAGATCCCGATTTACGACTACGGTACTCACACCCGCCGGAAGGACACCAGGCGCCTGAGCAATTACCGCTTGATCATTCTGGAAGGGATCCTGGTGCTGACCGACCCAGCCGTCCGGGAACTGATGGATATCAAGATTTACGTGGATACGGCAGCGGATGTACGTTTCATCCGACGGATGATGCGGGACGTGAAAAAGAGGGGCCGGAGCTTTGAATCGGTAGTTGATCAATACCAAAAAACGGTGCGCCCCATGCACGACCAGTTCGTGGAACCCTCAAAGCGCTTCGCGGACTTGATCATACCCGAAGGGGGGCATAACCGGGTAGCCATCGATATCCTCAAGACCAAGATATTTTCTCTTCTGGACGATCAAAAAGTCAAGGGAGCGGAAATCTCGCCATGACCCTGACACCGCGCAACTCAGGTTGGATCGAGGTGATTGCGGGTTCCATGTTTAGCGGTAAATCGGAGGAATTGATTCGGCGCCTGCGCCGCGCCCAGATCGCCAGGCAAGCGGTGGCCATATTCAAGCCGCTGGTCGATACCCGGTTTAGTGACAGCGACATCGTCAGCCATAACCAGCAGCGCATCCCTTCCCGGCCGGTGGAATCTCCGGAACAGATCCTGAAGCTGGCGGCCACCGCCCAGGTAGTCGGCATTGACGAGGCCCAATTTTTCCCTGACGATATAGTGTCCGTCGTGAAACAACTGGCCCATGCCGGCAAGCGCATCGTGATCGCCGGCCTGGATAAGGACTACCGGGGCTTGCCTTTTGGTCCCCTGCCACTACTGATGGCTGAGGCGGAATACGTCACCAAGACGTTGGCAATATGCATTCAGTGCGGCGAACCGGCGGCCTTCACTCAAAGACTCACCAAGGATGAGGAGCAGATAATAATTGGCGAAACCGACATCTATGAAGCCCGGTGCCGCCAGTGCTTTGATCCTTGAATCATCCAGTCCAGACCGAACGCGAAAGGAGCTAAATGAGATTCATCAGTGTCCTCGGTATGATAACCCTGCTGTTGGTGGCTTGGGCCATATCTGCCAAGCGCCGCGAGGTACGCCTGCGCCCCGTGGTCTGGGGGCTGGCCCTCCAGTTCCTTTTTGCCGTGATTATTCTCCAGGAGAACGTGTGGAGTTTCGTTGGTATGGCCCTGTTGGGCCTATTGCTGATAGTGTACCTGCTGCAGCAAGATATAAAGGCTTCCGCCAATGGCAATCTCCTGACAGTGTTGTTGGTCGCCGCTGCTATCGGCGGGGGGGCTCTGCTGGCATTCCTGGGCCAATGGGTGAACCTGAAATGGCTGCTGGTCCTGTTGGCAGGCATCATCGTGATCAACGCCTGGAAGATCCGTCTCGCTCCCTTGAGCCGTTACCTGGGTTCCGCATTGGTCGTAACCCTGGTGGCATCGGCGGTAGCCTACGGACAGTACGGCAAGATAATTTTTCGTTCTTTCTCTGATAAAATCGCCGCTTTCCTGGACCTGGCTTATTTCGGCGCCGCCTTCCTCTTCGGCAACCTGGTGGACCCCCAATACTTTTTTCCCGGAAGCAGCAGCTGGCCGGGATTCGGTTTCCAATTCGCCTTTAAGATTCTGCCCACCATAATATTTTTCGGCGGTTTCATGGGGGTCCTTTACCACTTGGGGATCATGCAGCGGGTGATCCTGGCTATAAGCCGGTTCATGCGCTGGACCATCGGCACCAGCGGCGCCGAGACTCTGGCCTGCTCGGCCAACATTTTCGTCGGGCAGACCGAGGCGCCCCTGCTGATTAAGCCTTTCCTGCCCGAAATGACCACGTCGGAGCTGTCTACAGTCATGGTGGGGGGCTTCGCCACCATTGCCGGGGGAGTGCTGGCGGGCTACATCGCCATGGGCATCAATGCCGGGCATTTGGTGGCAGCCTCGGTCATGTCGGCCCCGGCGGCCCTGGCGGTGGGCAAATTGATCTATCCCGAGACCGAGCACTCCGCCACCGCCGGTGATATGAGCATGCCACCCATGACCGGCAGCGTCAATGTCATCGACGCCGCCACCACCGGTATCATCGATGGGCTGAAACTGGCGGTAAACGTGGGGGCCATGCTGGTGGGTTTTATCGCCCTCATCGCCGTGGTAGACGTAATGCTCAACTGGATGGACAGCTTGATAGACGGCGCCCTCCTGGGTGGGGAGCTGCTGAAATACAGCGCCTCCTCAGGCCTCTCCCCTATCAGCCAGGAGTACAGCGGTATATTCCCTGGTTCCCTGAAAACTCTATTCGGCACCCTGTTGCGGCCATTGGCCTGGCTCATGGGGGTCCGTTGGGAATATGCAGATGAAGTGGGTAATCTGCTGGGGATCAAGATTTCCCTCAACGAATTCGTGGCCTACGGCACTCTGGGCACCTATATCCAAACGGGAGCCCTGGATGAACGAGCCCAGATCATCGCCACTTATGCCTTATGCGGGTTCGCCAACTTCTCGTCCATCGGTATCCAGCTGGGTGGAATCGGGGCATTTATCCCCCAACGGCGCGGGGAGCTGAGCCGGATTGCCCTGAGGGCCCTGGGCGGCGGAGTGATCGCCTCCTTTCTCACTGCCACCATAGCCGGGATGCTTTTATGATGCCACATGGCAAGCATGCGAATCCCCCCCGGCAGTCAAATACAACCCCCGGATTTGGTGGAAGGCGGCTGTAAATGCGTCTGATATTGATGGGACCGCCCGGCGCGGGCAAGGGAACCCAGGCCCGGCTGTTGGGGGAACAATTCCGGATTCCCCATATATCCACGGGTGAGATGCTCCGGGATGAAATCCAGGCCCAATCAGAACTGGGCCAGCAGGCTGACCGTTATATGTCGCACGGCAAGCTGGTACCCGATGAGGTCATGCTGGACATGGTCGCTGCGCGCCTGCGGTTACCGGACACCGCCGGGGGCTTTCTACTGGACGGATACCCCCGCACAGTATCCCAGGCGGTGGCCTTGGACAGTCTACTGGAGCAGTCCGATCAGGTACTGGATGCGATTGTAGCCCTCATTGTCGATCCGGAACTATTGGTCAATCGCCTAAGCGCCAGACGCACCTGTACTGACTGCCATGCCGTCTATAACCTGGTGGTCAAACCACCCCGCCAGAGGGGGGTCTGTGACGAATGCGGCGGAACCAATCTGATCCAGCGCGACGACGATAAACCCACGACTATTCGGGAACGGCTGCGGGTATATGAGAAGCAGACCGCACCGCTATTGTCCTATTACCTGCCCTCCGGCCGATTGAGTGAGATCCCCGGCCAAGATACCATTGAGGCTGTCCATAAAAGTATCCTGGCCGCTCTGCCATCGGCGGACCAGTTGGATTAATCCGGATTCACCATGCTGCGAATTGGCATAACCGGCGGTTTAGGCTCGGGTAAATCGGAGGTAACCGAATTCTTCAAGCAGAAGGGCGCCCGAGTATTCGATGCCGATGTGGAAGCCAAGTTGATTCTACTGCGTTTAGAGGGGGTGCAGAAGGCAGTGATCGCGGCGTTCGGGGATACGGTACTCAATGAGGTCGGCGAGCTCGATTTCCAGCGATTGGCCCGCCACGCCTTCGCCAACTCGGATCGTCAACGCCAACTCAACGAGATCATGCACCCCGAAGTGATATTGGCCGCCGATAAAGCCATGATCCTGGCTGAACAGGACGGCGTGGCAATGTTTATCCTGGATGCCCCCTTGCTTTTCGAAGCCAAATTGGAGGAGTACCTGGACTTGACCGTGGTGGTAATAGCCGACCAGCAGGTGCGCATCAAGCGGGCCCTGGAGCGCGGTAACCTCACGGAGGAAGACATTCTGCGCCGCATCCAGCTGCAGATGCCCGACAAGGAGAAACTGGCCCGGGCCGACCTGGTGGTCACCAATAACGGCACCTTGGAGCAGCTCCAGGCTGAGCTGGAAGCCCTCTATAGCAACATCATCTGGGATTGACATCGCTGAATTTCTCTAGCGCTATCTTCACAGATGGTGAGCTGCCCGAGCCGCTACGGCTGGAAGAGCTGCTGGATAGAAAGCGGCTGGCCGAGCTGGCTAGCCAGGTCTATGACCAGCGGACCAACCTGGTTTGCCGGGTGGATACCGACCGGGGACCGACAGTGGTAAAATGGTTCGGTTGGCGCCACCCGGGCCACTACCTGCTCAGTCCCACATTTCCGGGTCGTGCGGTCACCAGCTGGCGGATCGCCCGGGCCATCAGCGCCCTGGGAGCCCGGACACCTGAGCCGCTATTCGTCTACAGCCGGCGTTCTTTCGGCCTGATCCAGGAGAACATTTATGTCTGCCGGGCCATCCATCCGCACCAGACGCTCAGGGCTTTCCTGCAATCCGATGCGCCCAGGGACCAGAAGCTGGCCGCGGTTACGGATCTGGCAGGCAGCATCGCTCGACTGCACGCCGGACATATACTGCACCGCGATCTCACCACCGCCAACTTACTGGTGACCGCCACGGCGGAAGTTTACATCATCGACCTCAATCGGGGCCAGCAGGTGGACCGGCTGTCGCGCCACAGGCGGCTGCAGGACCTGGCCCGCCTGAATTTTCACACCGGGGATGACCTGGAATCACAATTGGTGGCAGCCTTCTTCGGCGAATATAGCTCGGGCGACCGTGCCGCAGCTGATTGGGTCTCAGACTATCGACAGGCCCGGGGCCGCTTGCTCAATCGCAAGGCCGGCAAGCGGCGACTGCGACAATTACTGGGTGGAAAATAAACTGATGTGGTGGGCGTGCACACCAGGCAGGACGGCCACCGATTGAATAAGCGACAGGCCCGCCTGGGCGGTCTCGGCCAATAACTCCGCCCGCGATTGCATGGTGATCCGCGACGGTGGCCTGAACAGCAGCCGCTGCAGCCGGTGCAGGAATGTTTTCCGGTAGTGGGAGAGCACCACCCACCGGCGGCTCACCCGCTTGAATTCCCGGTAGATGGCCGTGCGCTCAGCGGAATGGTGCATATGCTGCATCAGCCGGAATGAAAAAATGACGTCGAAGCTGCGGTCCTGGAACGGTAGTGCTTCGGCCAGGCCGGTGACTGCCTCCGAGGTAAGAGCGACCCGCTGGAGCTGGTACAGGGCGGCATAGTAGTTGAAGTCCAGCGCCTTAACCGTTCCAAATTCATTGAGCAGCTGTTGAAAGCGGCCGTAACCGACCGGCGCATCCAGGATTTGTCCGCCCAATCCATGCCGTTTAAACAGCCTCCTTACCAGCCGCTGTTCCCGCTGATTTAGTAGCCGCTGATCCCAATGGCGGTACCGCCGGAGGGCGTAGCGCTCCACCTGGTCCAGATTTTCCCAGACGGTGTAGGCCAACTACCAGGCCCTGGAGCGCACAGCCAGTGGGCTGTCGAGAATCTCCTTTAGCACCAGCGCCTGCTGCCAGGGAGTCAGCCGCTCCAGGGAGGCCAGGGGCAAGGCCGGGTAATGCGGCCGGATTTTCGCTTTGGGCTGCGGTAATATGGTCGTCGCCTTCCGGTGCGGCGGTGGCCTCGGGGGCGCAACCAGTGGGATTTCGGCCTCCACCAGGGTGATTGCCGGCTGGGGTGCGGTCCTTAGCGCTCCGAACAACGGCGGCCGATCCTCCATCCCCATTGTGTGGAAGATCTCCTGGAGGGGAGTCGCCGGTCGGGCGGGGATTGGCGGGGGCGGCGCAACCGGGGTGGCTGGGATCACTTCCGGTGCATCGCGCGGGATGGCGGCCGGTTCGCTCTCAACCGTTTCCAGCGGCCCTGCCGGAGCTGCTTCCTCCGGCTCCAGGGCCGCCATTTCCCTGGCCGCCCGCCGCCGCTTGCGAGCCTTGGCCCCCAAGAAAGTAGACACCAGCCACCAGACGAGGATTATCCAGAAGAGGGGTTTGTCAAACAAACCTGTTAGTCCTCTTTAGGCGACTCTGGTCCGGCGCCACCGGCTTCATCTTCGCCTTTTCCGGGACCGGCGATGGAGTCCCGCATGCCGGTGTCGGCCTGAATATTCTTCATGCGATAGTAATCCATGATGCCCAGGTTACCTTCCCGGAAGGCCTGAGCCATGGCCTTGGGTACTTGCGCCTCGGCCTCAATCACCTTCGCGCGCATTTCCTGGACCGTGGCCATGAATTCTTGTTCGGTGGCCACGGCCATGGCCCGGCGGGTCTCGGCCCGGGCCTGGGCCACCTTGAGGTCCGCCTCGGCCTGCTCGGTTTGCAGGTCGGCCCCGATGTTCTTGCCCACATCCACGTCGGCAATATCGATGGAGAGGATCGAAAAGGCCGTTCCGGCGTCTAGGCCCCGGTCCAGCACCG
>JADFMC010000300.1 GCA_022564085.1 Fidelibacterota bacterium
GCTAGAATACTATTCCAAAAATCTGTGTAAAACGTTGATTTGTGTTGCCCGGACTTGAATAATCGAGGTGTCTGACCGAGCAACTCTTCACGGGCGTATCCCGAGAGCTTGACGAGTGCCTCGTTGACATATTCCATGGTTCCTTGCCGGTTAGTGATCAGGATGGTATCACCGATTCGTTCCGCGGCCTCGGAGATGATATTGCGAGTATGCTCGGCGGACTTGCGGTCGGTACCGTCGCGTATCACCCCCAAGCTGCCTACCAATCGACCACTGTCGTCGAACTCCGGGACCATGGTATCGTCGAACCAGCGATAGGTCTTGGATTTGCCATGCAGGAAACGATATTCCCGGATTCCCGATTCCCGGCTGGCCCAAATAGCCTCGGACACCGATTTGAATCGCTCCAGGTCATCCGGGTGAACACTATCTAACCATAGATTGCGGTTATTCCTGAATTCCCTGGCCGAATAGCCCGTGAGGCTTTTCACCTGGGGGCTGATAAACGTCAGCTTGCCGTTAAATCGGCCCCGGTCATAGTCGACGCGGTAGACCATCTCACCGATATTTTCACGGATGGCCTGATAGTGCAGATCCTCTCTGGCCGGCAACGCAGTGGGCGCCCCGTGGGTTACCCCCTGAATTTGGTCCAGCTCGGCCAGCCGACTACGTAAGTCGACAACTTCGTCAGAGAATCGGGTGCGGGATTTCTTATGCGTGCTCAAATGTGTATTGCACAGCCCTTGTTTTGGGGCCTGATTTGGAAGGTGCTAATATAATCATTCTATCGGTGGTTGCACTACCATAGATCGGATGGCCGGTCAGGTGCGCCAAACAACTAAATCAGGGTGTTATGCGAACCGATCCAGTCCAGCTCTGCGTGCCGGGTGGACAACAAGGACCAGTTGGCCCCGCGCCACATTTACAGCACCTTGAGGCTGGTACGGCCGACTGGGCGCGCTTCATGCCAGATAGTTGATCGCTGGCGGCGGCGCCCTGCGGCCGATTGGGGCGCGGACGAACGCTGCGACGGGTTGGAACCGGGGCTAGAAAATTGATTTCCCCTGGCTGCGCCGTCCTCGCAAGTAACGGACGAAGCGGAAGACCAGGGCGGCAACAATTACGCCCAGCGCGTAGTAGAGCGCTATCTGCCTGGTTATCACTAAGCTTTCCACACCGTAAGAATACGAAATCGGGGTCGGAATCGCAACTATTCTTCTAGAAACTGCCGCGCCCCCTGCAAGTGATAACCACCAGACCCCGCCTATGTTAAATTAAGTCACCGGCAAAGAGCTGGTTCTAAGAGGCTGAAGGCACTGTGCTTGGAGGAGATTATGAGACCATCATTGGTCCTGTTAATGATGTTGCTACCGGTGAGCGGGTCGGCCCAGACCGAGTTGGGCCCCTTCCGGTTCCTGAATGACAGCCAGGCCCAGGTGCTGACCGGCGGGTTGATGATCGGCTCCGGTCCCTTCGGACTTTCGGTGGAGCTGCCTGCGCCGACAAAGCTGAAATTCCTCGATTTCATTCCAGGCTATGCGGCCAAGGTTACCGTGACCGGTGCAGATGGTTTCGTCGTGGAAGGCGCCATCCTTTCCCGTGTGCGGTATATGCCTGATCGTAGGATCATCGGCTGGGTAGGCCTTGGAATTTCACTGGGCTTTGATACTAAGCTCCCTTTTATACCACTCCCGATTCTGGGAATAAACTACCTGTATACCGATAAAATTGTATTTTCGGTGGGAGCCGCTGGCCGGGGACTGATGATCGGCGTCGGCCTCCACCGGGGCTTCGGCTGGTAAGTCCGGCCTTGCGGCCTCCGGCCTGGCATCAGACCAACCTGCCATTACAATCAATTCCCGCCAACCACACCGGTACAACGCCCAAAGGGGTGGGCCATTGAGCAAAAATAAACCAGCTCCAGCCCCTGATCGCCCCGCGATGCGGCACCGGGAACACAGCTTATGGCCCTCGAAAGGATAGCAAAAGGCCATAAAAAAGGTTCACCAATGCCGACGAGGGAAGTGAGCCGATTGTTTTTGCTGAATTAACCACGATGACACGAAGGGCCGGGGAATAGTATAAGATATTAAAAATAAATATGTTAAATGCCATTTAATTCCGGAAACCGATTGCAGATAGGGGAGACGGTTGCCTCACCCCCGATGGCCGGGGAGGGTGGTTGGTGCGCAATAAATGTGCAATTCCTTGCCGCTGGATCCTGAATCCGGAATCTCGCGACCAGGCAATCAGAATTATTGTTAAAATTTATCATTTTTTTTGGGTTAGTCAGCAGGGGGAATTAGGTTCCGTCCTGGGTACAAACACAATATGAGATTGTGGCCGCTTGAGGCGATTTTTAATTAATAGTTATCCGGCATTAAGGAGGCTAAAAAATGGCCCAAGTAAGATACCTCGTAGATGACGCAGGCGATGCCGTGGCCATCTATGTCTCAGAGCTTGGCCTTGAACTGGAACAGTATTACGATACTGGCATAGCAATCTTGGTACATGGCGACTTAATGCTATGGGTATCGGGGGCAAATGCATCGGCGTCCAGGCCCATGCCGGATAGCGCTATGCCCGGCCCGGGAGGCTGGTCCAGGTTCGTCTTGACTGTGTAAGATTTGGAATCCCTCGTCTCAAAGCTTACGGACGATGGTGTTAAATTCAGAAACGATATTGTGGGCGGGCCGGAGGGGAAACAGATTCTCTGCAAAGACCCTTCTGGTAACGTAGTTGAGCTCCTTCAGCCGGCGTAGGCTGTGACGCCAAACTACACGTTGGAGCGGACTCCAAAAGAGCCGTTTGCTCTTTTGCAAACGCTCAACTCAAACTTTAGACAGTTGTGATTCTAGTGGATCACATACCG
>JADFMC010000014.1 GCA_022564085.1 Fidelibacterota bacterium
GTAGGTTGCGATCAAATTTTCCAGTAGTACCAAAGGAAGGAATCAACATGGCTTAGAAGAAAGTTGGAATGAGTCGTAGTGATTTTATAGTCAAGTCGGCCACGGCGGCGGCGGCCTTCACTATCATTCCGCGGTTTGTTCTTGGGAGAGGCATGACGGCCCCCAGTGACAAACTGAATATTGCGGCTGTGGGCATTGGAGGCATGGGCAAAACTAACCTTGAAGCCTGTGCCACGGAAAATATTGTGGCCCTATGTGATATCGATCAGAAATACGCCGCAGAGACTTATAAGGCCTATCCGCGGGCGAAAGTATTTAAAGATTATAGGGTTATGCTGGACAAGATGGATTCCATCGAGGCCGTGGTTATAGCCACCCCGGACCATACCCATGCTGTCATCGCTTTGGAGGCCATGCGCCGGGGAAAGCATGTCTATTTACAGAAGCCACTGACCCACGATGTCTATGAATCCCGCCTGTTGTTGCAAGCTGCCCGCAAATATGGGGTGGTCACGCAAATGGGGAACCAGGGTCATTCCAGTGAAGGGCTGCGCTTGATGAAGGAATGGATCTGGGATGGCGCCATCGGCGATGTGCGCGAGGTGATAACCTGGACCAACCGACCAATCTGGCCACAGGGCATGGAGCGGCCGAAGCGTAAGAAACGCGTCCCCAGATCATTGGATTGGGACCTCTTCCTGGGGCCGGCTCCAAAGAGGCCTTATCATCCGGCCTACCACCCCTTTGTTTGGCGCGGCTGGTGGGATTTCGGTACCGGCGCCTTGGGCGATATGGCCTGCCATATCATGGATGCTCCCTATGCTGTGTTGAAACTGGGTCATCCTACCACTATCGAGGCCACCTCCACCAAGGTGAACGATGAGAGCGCGCCTCTGGCTTCCATCGTGCGGTATGAATTTCCCGCCCGGGGAGCAATGCCAGCGGTAAAATTGTCGTGGTACGACGGCGGGCTGATGCCTGAAAGGCCGGAAGGGATTGAAGAGGGGCGCAGAATGGGTGATGATAGCGGCGGCACCCTGTTTATCGGCGATAAGGGTATGCTGATGTGCAATACTTACGCCCGCAATCCGCGGCTGGTGCCGGAGACCGCCATGCAAGCATACCAGCGGCCTGAGAAGAGCCTGCCGCGCGTTGATATGGGGCACGAGCAGGAATGGATTGCCGCCTGTAAGGGAGGGCCTACCCCCAGCTCGGACTTCGAGGTTGCGGCGCCGTTCACCGAGACCGTACTGCTGGGGAATATCGCTATTCGGGCGCAGGAGAATCGGAAGCTGGAATGGGATGGGGAAAAGATGGAATTCACCAATTCACCGGAAGCCAACCGGTTCGTAAGAAGGGAATACCGCAGCGGGTGGGAATTGGAAATCTAGTGGATTCTCCATCCGACCCCCTCCGGACGCTAAGTTCTCTGCGCCTTAAGGCATTGTGTGGAAATTAGATCTACGGGGTACTATGGCTAAGTCAGATCATAATGAAAACCGGGGCCAAAGCAATTTGCCGCCTATTGACCGGCGGAATTTTTTCCGCTATTCAGCAGCCATAGTCGGCGGCCTGGTTTTGGGGTCGAAAACCTTAGCAAGTGCTAGAAAAACCGCGCCCCGAACAGATGCATTGAACGTTGCGTTGTTGGGAACCGGCGCCCAGGGGCAGGTGCTGCTCAATTCGTGCCTGAAAATAGATGGGATCCGCATCACTGCTGTGTGCGATATCTGGGCGGCATATAACCAGAGGCGCGTAAGCCGGTTATTGCAGAAATATCACCACGAGCATCGGGTCTATGAGGATTATCGGGAAATGTTGGCCGAGGAGCGGGACCTGGATGCCGTGATTATCGCTACGCCCGATTTCTGGCATGCGGAACAGACGGTGGCCTCCCTGGAAGCCGGCCTGGCTGTCTATTGTGAGAAGGAAATGTCCAATACGTTGGCAGGCGCCCGTAAAATGGTGCAAGCGGCTCGCCGCACCGGCCGGCTGCTGCAGATAGGACACCAGCGCCGGAGCAATCCTCGCTACATCCACTGTTATGAAAAGCTGATCCACGACGCAGGCATATTTGGTCGTTTTACCACCGTGAACGGGCAGTGGAATCGATCGGTACAGCCGGACCTGGGCTGGCCGAAGAAGGCCGCCATCGACAGTGCGGTCCTGAAAAAATACGGTTATGCCGATATGCATCAATTTCGGAACTGGCGTTGGTTCAAGGGCATGGGAGGCGGGCCGGTTGTTGACTTGGGATCGCATCAGATCGACATATACAATTGGTTTTTAGAGGCCCGGCCGGTCAGTGTGATCGCGGTGGGCGGCACCGACTACTACGATCCCCAAACCCATGAATGGTATGATAATGTCCAGGCTCTGTACGAATACAGCACCAATCAGGGAACCGTGCGGGCTTTTTACCAGGTGATCACCACCAATCGCAACGGCGGGTATTTTGAAACCTTCATGGGTGATATGGGGACCTTGTACATATCAGAAGCCGCGGGCCGCTGCTCAATCTATCGCGAAGATCAGGCCCCTTTATGGGATCAGTGGGTAAACAAAGGCTATCTGCAGACGCCAGTGGAAACTGCGGCCCCGACAGGTGCGCTGCTGGATGTCCGGGAAACCCTGGCCCCTCCGGCTTACAGTTTGCCCTTTGAGATGAACGACCCCTATCACAAACCACACCTGGAAAACTTCTTCGATGCCATCCGGGGCAATGCGGCACTGAACTGTACGGCGGAGATAGGATATGAGACGGCGGTGACGGTATTGAAAGCCAATCAGGCGGTAGCCGAAGAGCGAAAGGTCCTCTTCCGCTCCACGGATTTCAAAATTTGAAGCCAGCGCCCCGCCCCGGCCGTCTAAAAAATAGACTTATAGATGAAAACCATATTCTAACCGACTAGCGCCCGTTGAAATCCCGGCCTCAATCCTCTATTTTATTGGGCTGCCTGGGGGCGGGTTTTCTGCTGGGAATCCTGATTCCGCCGCCGCTGAATGCCGCTGAGCCCCCCGATTCGGCAGCAGTGATCACCAAGCTCGGTGATCGCGGCCTTGCCGGCCGGTCAGCACCGGTGCACCTCCTGAGTCTCTTCGACCAAGAGGGCGCGAAAATACTTTCAACCGACGACTTCCCACTGCCGTTTTCAATGGAGCAGACCTGCAACCCGTGTCACGATTATGAACGTATCTCCGGCGGTTGGCATTTCAACGCCGGGAGCAAGGAGATAGACCCGGGTCGACCGGGCCAGCCGTGGATTTATGTGGACACCACACTGGGCATTCAACTGCCATTGTCATACCGCAATTGGCCCGGTATTATGCATCCCGAAGAGCTGGGCATCTCTCGCTGGGACTTTCTGGAGAAATTTGGTGGGCTGATGCCCGGCGGATGGGGCGCAGACTGGCAGGCCGCACAACCGGTCTATCGTCCCGAATGGTTCACTGCCGGGGAACCGGAGGTGAACTGCCTGGCCTGCCATAATCGCTCGCTCAAGCAGGATCGGGCGGAATACCACCGCCAAATGGAACTGGGGAATTACGCCTGGGCTGCCACCGCCGCCGCCGGCCTGGCCGATGTGAGCGGATCGACACATAACTTACCCCCATTATATGATCCCTTCCTGCCCCGGCCCTTAGATGAGGAAGATCAAAATTCTCCCAGGGTGCGCTATGGGCCGGGTCTGTTTACTGCTAAAGATAAGGTCTGGCTGGATCTGACCCGGCGGATTTCCGATGAACGCTGTTATGCCTGCCATTCGAGTCTCTATGCCCACGAAGATCCGCTGGCATTCGATCCGCTACCGGCCGATGTCCATATCACGGCCGGAATGGCTTGTGTGGATTGCCACAATAATAACCTGGACCATCAGATTACTCGTGGGTATGAGGGAGCAAAGGATGAAGAATCGTGGGCCAGTTGTCGCGGATGCCACCTGGGCCAGTCCCAGGCCGATTCGCCGGCCGGTCGTTTCGGGGCTCCCGAGCCGGCCCATGCCGGTCTGCCTGCCTCCCATCTGGTCAATCTAAGCTGCACCACCTGCCATTCCGGTCCGTGGCCCCAACATGATCAGCACCTGGTGAAAACTTCCCAATCCCACGCTCTGGGGACCCACGCCGTTGATCCGGCGCCCTCAGCCCTACCTGCCATTGCGGGCCCCGTTTACCTGCCGGGCGCCGATGGCAAGCTGGCCCCCCAATTGGCCCTCTGGCCCGCTTATTGGGGATTGATGGACGAACAAACGATTCAGCCGCTACATTTAGAGCAAGTCCGGAAGTTGCGCGCTGTTGCGGCCCTCAATGACAGCACTTTGGAACAGGGTCGCTGGCCCCGGGACAGTAATGATGTAGCCTTGGCACTGGCAGGTCTGGACAGCCTCTTTCCCGGTGAGGGGCCACCGGTTTATGTCAGCGCAGGTTTGGTCGCGATGTTGCAGCCGGACGGCCAGTTGATCAGCGTCTTAAATTCCGCCGGCGATCCATACACCTGGCCTATCGCCCATGCCGTCAGGCCGGCCCGCCAGGCATTGGGTGCAGGGGGCTGCCGGGATTGCCATGCAGGGAGCGCCGCCTTTTTCTATGGCAATATTGGCGCTGCCACCCTGGGATATCCCGCGCAGGGCGCCACGCTGATAATGTCTGAGATGATGGGGGTAAATGTTTTTTATGCCCACTTTCTGGATGGCATTATCCTGCTGCGGCCGGCCTTCAAATTCGTCTTGATCCTGGGAACGATTCTGATCTCGGCGATAGTGCTTTTGATATCCTTTAAGTTGCTGAGCAAATTATTGAACAGCTTGGCGCCGAAACGGTGGGAGCCCTGACCGTAGATGATTTATGAGTATATCATAACTGTCTGCGGGATCGGTTCCGCCGCTTTTCTAGGGTATATTGCCTGGAAAAACCGGCCGGATGCGGCCGGTGGGCCGGCGCCAGGGTTATCCCTGGATGTGATTGCTAAATATGCCGAGCTGGATCGAATGTTACGCCGGATAGTGCTCGCTTTGGCCATCACCCTGGGATTAACGGGGTTCGTTTCCATTCCCCTGGGCAGTGCCGGCTTCAGGGACGGATTGGTCATGTTGCATACGATCCTGGGCGCGTGCTTCATTCTGGCATTGCTCCCATTGCTCCTGCTGAGGGCTGGAAGCATGGGGCGTCGGGCGCTGGATTTAATAAATGATCATGATACCCCTGCCACAAAAAGCCCCTCGGGTTTCGGGGCGCACTTGAGTACCGTAACATTCTGGATCATGGCCGTACTGGCCATCGGCCTGCTGGCCACGATCTGGGGCATGTTTTCGGCAGCTGTGTCGCAGACCGAACAGATTATATTGCGGCAGCTGCACGCACTGTTTTCAATTCTGTTCCTGATAGCGCTGGGAGCATTCACCCGGCAGATCGTGAAAGCCAGCCGGATTTAGACCGGCCGGCATAGACCTTGAACTTCTAAGATGAGATCAAAGGCCAAAGAATGAATACCGCTCACATTCGTGCAATTGGATTGTTGTTGCTGAGTGTCCCGTTGCTCAATAGTACCCAGGAAGCAGCCGAGGGAAAGCTGGTTCCACTGGAAATCGAATTACCCAAGCCGATGTTCATAGGAACGCCGCAAAATCTGCGTGTCCCTAATCTGGAGAAACCACGGGGTAAGCCCCGGCCACCCTTTCTGGCCCCGATGGGGACGGTGAATCTGGCCCTGGGCAGAGCGGTCACAAGTTCCGATGATTTCCCGGTAATTGGGGAGTTGGAGATGGTCACCGATGGCGATAAGGAGGCCCCGGATGGCAGCTTTGTGGAGCTGGGGCCATTCCTGCAGCAGGTGACCATCGACCTGGGGCAACCGTGCGAGCTGTTTGCCGTGGTCGTTTGGCATTACCACCTGCAACCGTTGGTTTACTTCGATGTGATTATCCAAATTGCCACCGATTCCACCTTCGTGAACAATCCGGTAACCATCTACAATAACGATCTTGACAATTCCGCCGCACTGGGGATGGGGACCGACAATCATTATGTGGAAACGTCGGAAGGTAGACTGGTGGATGCCAAAGGCACTATCGGCAGATATGTGCGCCTATACAGCAATGGCAACACCAGCAATGATCTGAACCATTACATCGAGGTGGAAATATACGGCCGCCCGGTGGAGTAATGCTCAGCCGCCAAGTTTTCAACCTACTGATAGCGCTGTTTATTCTGGTGGCCTTTGCCGTCAGGATCCCTGATCTCGATAGGAAACCGATGCATACCGATGAGGCGGTGCATGCCTTCAAGACCGGCGAACTGCTGGAAGGACACTCCTTCCGGTATGATCCGATGGATTTCCACGGCCCGCTGCTCCATTATTCAGCCTGGATCAGCGCCCGGCTGCACGGGGTCGGCCAGTATCAGGATCTACAGCCGAGACATCTGCGCCTGGCCACCGTGGTTTATGGCAGCCTGCTGATCGCCTGGCTCTGGGCACTGTATAATGTGCTGCCTCCCCGCGCTCTACTGGTGTCCGCTGCCCTATTTATTGTCTCACCGGCCCTGGTCTATTACAGTAGATATTTTATTATGGAAACGTTGCTGGTGTTCTTCCACCTGGGCTTCACCATTGCAATTATGCGCTATCTGGCCAAGCCCACAACCGGATGGCTGGTGATGGGCGCGGCTTGCCTGGGGTTGATGTTCGCCACCAAGGAGACGGCGCTCCTGTATCTGCTGGCCGCCGGGCTGGGATTAATTGCCACCTTAACACTTGCTCCTAACCGCAGTACATTATTATCCCGGCTGAAACTGGCTGCCCGGCCCTGGCAGCTACCGTTGTTTTTCATCATCTGCGCCCTGGTTTTCGCGATCTTCGTTTCCGCCTTTGGGTCACACTGGGAGAGCATCATCACTTATCTACAGGGTTATGGGACTCATATCCAGAGAGGCTTAAACGACCATACCCATGTGAAACCGTGGTATTACTACGGCCGGCTGCTGATTTTTTCACACTGGGACCAAGGACCGGTCTGGAGCGAGGGGCTGATCCTGATTTTAGGCGCTGTAGGCGCGGTACACTTTTACCGCCAACGAAATTCCACCAATACTCCCCAGGTTACGGCGCACAATTTTCTGGTATGGAACACCTTTTTGGGAATTCTATTGTTCTCACTGGTGCCATACAAGACCCCCTGGAATATGCTGGGATTTTTGGCCGGTATGATTCTGTTAGCCGGCCAGGGTGTGCTGGTTTTATTTCAGAAATACTCAGGGCATGGCCAGAGATTGGTGCTGGCCGGGGTCCTTTTTTTAGGATTTGGCCACCTGGCCTGGCAGATGGGCGCCGCCACCACCAGGTATGACGCCAGTCCGCTGAATCCGTATGTCTACGCCCATACGTCTCATGAACTTGAGAGGCTGGTGACCGGTCTGAATCAAGTCGCCGCAGTCGACTCAGCCGGTTTCGGCCTGCCGATCCAGGTCATTGCCGGCGGACACGACTATTGGCCGTTACCGTGGGAATTGCGCAAGTTTTCTCAGGTCTACTGGTGGGCAGCCATCGATACCGGTATTGCCCCGGCCGCTGTAATTTTGGGGCGCATGACGGCCAACGATCGGGATTCCGTTGAAGCTATCATAGCCGAATATGTATATAGTGGATTTGCGCCCGGTCAAAAAATCATGTATACCTCCCTGTTTGAAGCACCCATTGCTCTCCGCCCGGGGGTCTCACTGGCGGCCTTTATAAAGTATGACCTATATAATCGGCTCCCCGTGGCTGTGAAGAGTGATCCTTAGTGGCCCGTAAGCACCTCGAAAAGGGAGCGGCGCTGGTGGAGACCGGCGCAGTTTCGGTGCATAAATATTCCAGGTCGGCCATGGGGACCATATTCGAACTGTTCCTGGACCATGAGGAGCAGGACTATGCTTCCCAAGCCGCTGCCGCCTGCTTTGAGAGCCTGGAAGAGATAGAGCTGGAATTAAGCCGTTTCCTCGAGAACAGCGATATCTCCCGGATTGTGGCGCTACAGCGGAACGAAAAGTTGACCCTGGGCCGGCATGCCTATGCTTGCCTGGCACTGTCGCAAAAAATGACCAGGGAAACCGGGGGGGCTTTCGATGTAGCCTATCTATCGAGGGGAGTGGACACTGGGACCTGGGAGCATCGGGCTAAGTCGAGGGGCAAAGACCCTATTGTTACTGAAAGACCAACGAATATCCCCGAGCTATTCAGGCTGGACCCGGCCAAGGGGGAAATTCAGAGCCTGACTGAGGCGCTCACACTTGACTTGGGGGGTATCGGCAAAGGTTACGCCCTTGATTGTATGGCCCATATCCTGAATGAATGGGGGTTGCCACGGGCGCTATTACAGGGGGGACGCAGTTCCGTGCTGGCTATGGACGCGCCTCAGGGCCAGACCGGGTGGAATCTATCCATCAGTCATCCGGATGGAGTCGGCGGCATATTGGCGAGATTGAACTTGCGAAACCGGGCGCTGGGAGCCTCGGGGATTTTGAAAGGATCCCACATAAAGAAACCAGCAAGCTTCACCGGCCGGCACGACAAACAAGTGCGGGCCACATGGACGATAGGAACTTCCGCGGCCGAAATGGATGCCTTATCAACGGCGGCCATGCTCATCGGAGAACAGCTGCTTATACGATGCTGCCAAAAATTCTGCCGGGCGGCCGCCAGATTGGAGAGCCAACATGCAGTGAAGGATGCCGCTGCCACGACCAAACTGTTTTTATATGGGCCGGAGCAGGATTTATTCACTTTGGAATTGCCGTCGTCAGCGGGACCTGCCGAAGGTTTTGAACAGGAAAACCAGCTCCTTTAATACCAGGAACGTACTTCGGCCATAGCGCAGCCGGCTGTCTTTGTCCCAGGACCAATCGATGGGGAATTCCACGATTGTAAAGCCGGCATTCCGGGCGCTGAGGATAATTTCCAGGTCGAATAAAAATCCTTCCAGCACACAATTTTGGTACAGTGTTTTAGCCGCAGCTCTGGTGTATAGTTTGAATCCGCATTGGGTATCAGTCAGATCTCCCGGTAGGGGCAAGATCATGTGGGCTAAGCGTTGGAAAGCGCTCGATAGGAACCGGCGCAGCATACTCTGCCTCACCAATATTTTGCTCTCGGGCAGTTTCCGGGAACCATGGGCAATTTGGCAGGTCCCCTTTTTGATCAAATCGAGCCCCGCCACCAGGAATTGCCAGGGCACATTCCCACCGCTGTCGGCGAACATGATGATTTCGCCCTGAGCCGCCAGCATTCCACTGCGCACCGCAGCTCCCTTGCCGCGCTGTACCCGGTTTTCCAAAATAACCAGGCTGATATCTTCCGGTAGATTTTTTATAGTTTCCCGGGCAACATTTATCCCGGCATCTCTGCTGCCGTCGTCGGCGATGATTATTTCAGTGGTGATGCCATGGCCCTGGCAGAATTCGGCCGCTGACCGGATGTCATCCGCTATTTTGGATTGCTCGTTTAGTATGGGGATGATCAGACTGAGTGCGGGCCGGGGTTCGGGTTTGGCGGCTACCATAAATAGATGCTCAGCTGGAATTTACTGACGGCTTAGGCCGGCTGTCCCCGGTCACACTGGGAAGCAGCTCCCTCAAGAGGAGCCATGCATCCGCCAGCTACCGGAAGGGGCTGCTTGCCAGGCCTCATGTCCGTTCAAGTGTAAGGTGCCGGCCAAGCTGAATCAAGACCTAAACCGTTGCTCGCAGTGGCACGATTACATCCGGTATATCATCGCCTGGAAGCTGATCAACTTCGGCAGGGCCCTGGCCGAATGTTGGTTTCGGCGGCCCATGATGTAAAGGAAGTGCTGAACCTGGCCCAGCTCGACCGCAACCACCGGCCGCGCCTAATCTAGGATAATGGACCGTGCTAGACCACTGCTGAACTCAAATAATACCTGGAGAGGCATGGCGTCCGGGGCCTCCGGCGCGCCCGCGGAGCAGCATATCGTCCCATGAGTCAGAGGTAGCTCGGACGCATAAAAATAGGGATGAGACAAGCCTGGATAACGCGAAATATCTCACCTGGTTTTTAGCCCTTAATGTACAGAAGGCTACGATCCGCTACAGCGGTCAAACAACAGGCCCTTTCAGGAATAAACGCCCCCGGAAAAAGTAGCAGACCCCGAGCAGTGGGTTTACAATCCAGCAGCAGACCGAGGGGGAAGATAGTTCCTTAGACCTATGTATCCAGTGGCGGGTAGATTTCAGGCCCAATAGTCGGGCGTCCCTACTTCAGCAACAGCCCCGCCACCGCCTTTGGCGGGACAAGCATTCTGCGGGATAAGGACGTGACAAGCATCCTGCGGGACAGGGGATCATACTATTTCAATAGCAACCCCGCCTGCGGCCCCGCCTTTGGCGGGATTATGCGCCTGACTATTTTAATAACAGCATCTTGATTGATTGGGAGTGCTTCGGCATCGCCCTGGCCGTTGGCTCAACGAGCAGCCGGGCGATGTAGATGCCGGAGGTGAGTTCCTGATCCTTCGCATCCCGGCCATTCCAGACAGCGGTGTGTAGTCCCGGCGCCCGGCGGCCGCTGACAATTACCGCCACCTCCCGGCCCATAAGATCGTATACCACCAGCGACACGTTCGCCGCCTGGGGCAGGTCGAACTCCACCGTGGTGACGGGGTTAAAGGGATTCGGATAGTTTTGGCGCAGCACGAATCGGTCGGGAGCGGACGATTGCTTTGGCTCCGTCTTAACTTTCGTTCTGTCAAGGAGCCGTTCGATTATCGTGATCATGGCACCAGGATCGTATTCGGTTGAGGCGAACTGGATAGTGCCAAACTGATCGATAATGAAATCGCGGGGGTAGGGGGACTGGCCACCCGCCAACTGGTAAACATAGTAGACACTGGAGCGATCATGCAGGACCGGAAAGGTAATGCCCTGATCGGAGATAAATGTATTAATAACATCGGTGTTTTGATTTGACACCCCTAAAACCATGAGTCCCCGGTCACGGTATTCCTGCCAAATGCTAACTTCTAGGTCCGAAAACTCCGGAGCACAAGCTGGTCACCAGGTGGCAAAGAAGGCCAGCAATACCGGTTGCCCCCGGAAGTCGCTGAGAGTGACCGGCGCCAGACGGTTAACGGCCTCTAATGTGAATTCGGGAGCGGTCATACCCATATCAAGTCCATAGACCGGATTGCCATTAAGTTGCACCCTGGCAGTGGATTCATCGGGATCATTGGAGTTGACCACCAGTGTTGCTCGTCCCGCCCCATCCGAGGCGCAGTAGGTTACCACAATCTCCTGTGCCGATAATGGCGGGATTGAATTTGCCTGCAGATCGAGCTGATAATCGTCGTGCTGGATCAATACATCATCCAGTAGCAGGGTACTGTGACCGTTGTTGGTCAGTGTGATGGTTTCGGTCAGGCAGGCTGGGGCAGTCAGGAATGGGAAGTCTACCTGGCGGGTGGATATGTCCAGGTCAGCCTCCTCGATCTCTCCATACTTGAAGGTACGAAAGCGCCTCCATTCCGCGGAAAAAATCACACTATCCCTCATAGCCACGGCCATCACCCGGCCGCCGGTGTTTTTGTAGCCCACCAGGCTCAGGGAGGGTGTCGGGTCCCACTCCAGCACTTCCACGTCGTCCCAGTCCGAGACCGCCACCAGATTGCCGCTCACGGACACTCGGGAGGCATAACCGGAGGTGTTGTAGTTTGCCACCATTCGAGGCGCACCAGGGCTGCTTATATCGAACATATCAACTCCTTGGGCGCCCACAGCCACAAACAGGTAATTGCCGGCTGTGGCGATATCCTTGGCTGTTCCCGAGGCGGCTGCCTGTCCCACCACCATCGCCGCCTGGGGATCACTTATATCTACGATTTTTAGTCCCGCGGCCCCATCAGCGACATATAGATATTGCCCATCTGCGGAGACGGTCACCGCCCAGGCGTTTTCAGTGTTAACCCACGTTATGTGCGCCAGTGCAGTGGGGTCGGACCGATCTATTATTTCAACGCCTAGCGCGTGCACGGCCGCGAATAGGAAATCTTCCCATCCATCAGCATGTTCGTAGGAACCCTCCTGATTCTGATAATACCCTATGTCCTTCGGAAAGTTGACATCGCTCACATTTACTACCCTTATACCGCACTCTCGGCCGCTACCGTAGGCATAAGAACTGCGGACATGCCAGGCATAAACCCGGCCATATTGGCAGCCTAAAATCACAATCTGGGAAATAGACCGGGGCGCAGCCGGGTTGGAGATATCAATAATGTCCAGACCCGCGAGCCCACCGGGGACATAGGCCAGATTGCCCACCAGCTCTACATCCAACAACTCGATGTTTTGCGTCTTGAAATTTGCCAGTTGGGTTAAATTCTTGGCCTTCAAATGTGGGGGTGGAGCCAGCGCCCATAGTATGAGCAAGATGATCGTAAAGTGCTTATGATTGCCCCGCAATATCAACTTGTGAATCATCTTGTTTCCCGTCAATTATTTGGCAAGGATCACGATCCTCGAACTGGTGGACCCATCAGAAATCAGCCGAATGATGTAAGCGCCCGAGGCCATATTACGGGCCTCCCAGATTAATTGGTGGCTGCCCGATTCTTGCCAACCCTTCATAAGGGTCGCTACTGTTCGACCGCTCAGATCCACTACCTCAAGGCGCGCTACGGCAGCCTCCGGCAGTGAATACGATATAGTAGTGACCGGGTTGAACGGATTGGGATAAGGGCTGGCTAGGAAGACCGCGGCAGGCTGTAAGGATCTCGGTTCAGTGTCGACCGGACTGGTAGCCAACAGTTCTAGCGCTGTCAGCAAGCTGTCGATTTTATTCGCAATCAGCGTGGCATTAAACCCATAGCTGGCATGCTGCACCACCCGGTTTTGATCGATGATAATATTGAAAGGGACGGTGGGGATGCCCAAAGTGTTGACCAGTGTATTCGCGGAGTCGTCAATTATTGGGAAAGTGAGCTGGTAGGCTTCAGCCCATTCCGTGCAATATAATTGCCAGCCCCAATCGAAGCCGGCCCCCACCACCACTAATCCACGTTCTTTGTAGGTCTGGTAAAGTGCCTCGATAAGCGGAGCCTCCGCTTGACAATTAGTTCACCAGGATGCAAAAATTGTGAGTAAAACAATGGCGGGATTGCCGCCGGCAACAGTATAGTCATTGAAATTGAAGACGCTGTCGGGGCCTGAGCAGATAGTTCCGCTCAGATCAGGCAGTGTATCTCCGACGGCTATAGTTTGAGCTTGCAGTATACTTGCCGCCAGCACCAATGAAATTATACCAAGCCGGGTCATTGTTC
>JADFMC010000015.1 GCA_022564085.1 Fidelibacterota bacterium
TGTCTTGGGCGTACTGACTATCGGTTTACTTAGCGCGGAAGTGCTGCGTACCAGCACTGCCTGGGGCCGGCGATATTACCGGCTCATCTTTGGCGCCATGACCCGCTCCAATGAAGCGGAGCGTTTCACCGGGGCCAGTTTCGTCTTCCTGGGAGCGCTGTCGGCAGTAGTACTGTTCCCGGCCACGGTGGCCATCCTGGCAATGTTGTTCATGAGCCTGGGCGACTCAGCAGCTGCATTGGTGGGAATGCGGTACGGCCGCCTGCGGCTGGGCCATAAAACTTTGGAAGGTACGGCTGCCTGCTTCGTGGTATGCCTGGGGCTGGCGCTGGCCGGAGGCCTTCCCGGCTCGGTGGCGCTGACCGGCGCCGCAACCGCCGCCCTAACGGAATTAGTCCCCTGGGGCATTATCAACGACAACGTCGCCATTCCACTGTTCGCCGGCGGAGTAATGACCTTAATGATGGCCGCGCCGCTGTGAGCTTCCTGTTTCCCCAGGTACTATGGGCGCTACCCACCTTGGCCTTGCCGCTGCTGATCCACCTCCTCAGCCGCTTGAACACCAAAGTGCTCGATTTCAGCTCACTACAGTTTCTGCGCCGCATGCGCCATCATTCCATCCGCCGGTTGCGCTGGCGCCATTGGCTGGTGATCCTCCTCAGGACCCTGATGTTGCTGCTGTTGGTGCTGCTGCTTGCCCGGCCGGTGGTTAAAGGCTATTACCGTGGCTGGCTGGGCAACAATACCGCCACGTTCACGGTGGTGCTGCTGGACGATTCGTTCAGCATGAGCGGGGGGACCCGGCAATCAACCCAGGCCGGGTGGCGCGGCGACCAGCAACTGGTGAAGGAGCGCCTTAGCGCCCTGTTCAGTCATTTACGGACGGAAGACAACCAAGGGCAGGTAACCATACTGCGGTTGTCCGATGCCCGTACCATCTACTCCGGACCGGTGGCGGAATTGCCGCGAGTAGGGGAAATCGCCAACCTGGGCCGGCCAGGGTACTATCAGGATAACCTGGCTGCGGCTATCGACACCTTAAGCTCGGACACTTTCCGCGCAGCTGCCCGGCTGTTTGCCAACCGCGAGATGATAATTATCAGCGATTTCCAGACTCACCAGCAACGGGCCCTCCGATTGTTGGGGCAGGACACCACAGTCTGGCGCGATTGGCACTTCTTTCTGCTGCCCTCACCGCCCCAGGCGGATAATGTGGCCATCACCGGGGCCAATGTGAAGACTACCATCCCGCTGGTAGGCGAGTTGATGGAGGTCACCGTCACCCTGCGCAATACCGGCCGACGGGCCAAAACCAAGCACCCGGTGCAGGTGGTACTCAACGAGGTGCGCTCCGGCCAGCTGGTGGTGAACCTGAAACCGGGCGAACAGAAAACGGTGGAGTTCCAGGTAGCACCCGCCGAGGCGGGCCATCAACAGGGCTACGCCGAGATAGAACGGGATGATCGGCCCGGAGACAACCGCTTTTATTTCCAGGCCTATATTCCAGCACAAGTCAGGGTGCTGCTGATACAGCCCGCCGGTCATTCCGACACCTTCACCGGGACGGCTCTGCAGGCACTGTCTCAGGCCAATCCCCGTATCCGCCTGCGCATAATAGCCCCTTCCGATTTGGGATGGCAGCCGCAGGACTATGATTATGTGATCGCTAACGGCTTAACGGATATGCCTCGCCTTCTGCCGAGGAAACTGAACGAGTTCCTGGCGCCAGGGGGGACAGTGATCGTGATCCCGGGCCGGGATCAAGCCGGCAGCGAGGCGCTGAGGGCGCTGGCAGTCCAATTGGACCTGCCGCCCATGGACCCGGAGACGCAGAACTATAGTGCACCCCTGCGGCTGGACCGCAAGGCTTTAGGTCGTTCAATACTGGAGCGGGTTTTCGTCCGCGAGGCGGAGCTCAAAGACCTGCCATCAGTCTCCCGGCTTTACCCGCTTCATCCCCGGGGGTCGGACGAGGTGGTGCTGCGATTGAGCGACGGCCGGCCTGTGCTCACCCTCACATCCAGCGACGAAGGCAGCCTCTTTCTTTTCGCCCTGCCGTTCGACTTACAGTGGACCGATATGCCCGTCAGGGGTAGCTTTATCCCCCTCTGGCACCACCTGATCTATTGGCGCCCCGGCAACAGTTACCTGGCCGATCTGCGGGTGGGTGACCTACCCCGTTTGGCTGTCTCCCCCCGCCAGGCCACCTCGCCCATAACCATGATCGGGCCCCGGAATGTCACCAGCCTGGTTATTCCTGATATCCGCACTCGCAGTGTGGTCCTGCGGGGCCTGGCTCAACCGGGGATCTACACCCTGTTCATGGCGGGACAAAATGACGATATCCCCGAGGCCAACAAGGAAATGGCCTTCAATTCCGGGTCAATACTCCCGGCGCCGAGCTGAACTCCAAGACTCTGGAGCAGGCGGACCTGGAGGGGTTGTTTGTTCCCGGCCGAGCATTCGTGTTGACCGATGATACAGAAATTGGGCCCTGGATCCAGCAGGCCCGTTTCGGGCGGGAACTTTGGCGGCCGCTACTTTATTTACTGATAGTGGTGGCAGTACTCGAGCTGATTTACGGTAATGCGTATAAATCCCTCCGACAGCGCTCATAAGGAGACCGCTATCCTGGTGGGGGTGCGTTGGGAAAACACTCCGGCGCAGCTAACGGATGAATATCTGGACGAACTGAGCCTGTTGGCCCAGACCGCTGGGGCCGAGGTGCTGGGGAGAGTGGTGCAGGCCCGGAAACGGCCCGATGCCGCCACCTTTCTGGGGAAGGGCAAGGCCCAGTCCCTGATGCGGCAGGCCGCCGCCCTGGACTGCGACCTGATTATCGTCGATGAGGAACTCTCCCCCACGCAGCAGAGGAACCTACAGAATCTGGCTGGAGAAAAGATCAAGGTCATCGACCGCAGTGGTCTGATCCTGGATATTTTCGTCCGCCATGCCCGCACTCGGGAAGCCAAAACCCAGGTGGAATTGGCCCAGTTGCAGTACATGTTGCCCCGCCTCAGCGGTCAATGGACCCATTTGGAACGGCAAAAGGGCGGCATTGGTACCCGTGGCGGCCCCGGTGAAACACAGATCGAAGTAGACCGGCGGCTGGTGCGCCAGCGCATCATTAAACTCAAGTCGGAATTAAAACATTTAGCAGCTGATCACAACACCCGCTCCAAACGGCGGAAACATTCATACCAGGTGGCGCTGGTAGGCTATACCAACGCCGGTAAATCTACCCTGATGAACTCCTTGACCAACGCCGGGGTGCTGGTGGAGGACCAGCTGTTTGCCACATTGGATACGACCACCCGCAGGTTGGATTTGGGCGATCACCAACCGATTCTACTCAGCGATACCGTGGGGTTCATCCGTAAACTGCCTCACCATTTGATAGCCTCGTTCCGCACCACTCTGGCCGAAGTGGCTGAGGCCGACCTGATCATAAAACTGCTGGACGCCTCCAGTCCCCAGGTGGAGGACCATTTGCGCACCATCGATGAAGTGTTGACGGAATTGGGTGTACTCGACAATACCAGTCTGGTTGTGCTCAATAAAGTTGATGCCATCACCGACCGCCATATCTTGGCGAGCTTAAAACGTAAGTTCCCCCAGGCGTTGATGATATCCGCCCGGCAACGCCTGCGTTTGGAGACCCTGGAAGAAGCCATCCTGCTAGCCCACAGCAGCCACTTCCAGGCCGTGGTATTAAAGGTCCCTGTCAGTGCGGCCAAGCTGATACACGAGGTTTACCGGGATCTGGAAGTAAACAACCGGCGGGACGAAGATGGGATAGTTACGCTGGAAGTCCGGGGGCCGGAGTCCGCTTTGAGGGCCGTCCAACACCGCATCAGGATGCTGGCCCCTCCTGAGTAGACACCGGCTTTCCAGCGGTAATCGACAAAATGAAGCCCGTGAACCGGCAGCTTCACAGATCCATTCTGTGAAGATAACTGGGCGCCTCTCAACCAAAACAGGCTTCCTTAATCCCGATTAGCGGGAAAGGCCTGCACTGCGTTAACCGAATATGGAGCCCTAGATGTTGAGATTGAAGGATCTGGTACTTGGTCCGGAACACGGGCAAATATTATCAAAAATCTAAGGCAAATTACTTCCTTGCCGAGGAGGGGTCAAGCTATACCATGGGACGCGGCCGCTTTCCCGGCCGTCAACTATCACTCCCCATCCGCGGGTAGTTTAACTGCTCTCCTTCAGAGTGGGCAATCACCACTGCCCCGATGGAGTCGCTGGTCACGTTCACTACCGTGCGAAACATGTCCAGGGGGCGATCCACCGCCAACATGACCCCCACCAACGCGTAGGCGGCCGGCGTGGTGATTCCCACCGCCTCCAGAACAATAAAGATCATTACCAGCCCCGCCGACGGCACCCCGGCCGCACCAATGGACGCCAGCAAGGCGGTGATCACCACCACCAGTTGTTGGCCGAAGGTCAAGTCAATCCCCAGCGCCTGGGCGATGAAAATCACTCCGGCGCATTCGTATAGGGCGGTGCCGTCCATGTTCACTGTGGACCCCATGGGCAGCACGAAACTGGAGATCTTGTTGGAAACTCCGGCCTTCTTTTCAACCGCATCCAGGGTCAGCGGCAATGTGGCCGAGGAGGAACTGGTGGAGAAGGCCATGGCCATAACCGCCGCCATCGCCCGATAGTGATCCAGCGGATTGCGACGGGTTAACAGAAAGAACAAGACCGGTAGGATCACGAGGAAATGGATAGTAAGGCCGGCGGCAATGGTGATCATGTACAGCCCCACCGCCTGGAATAACTCGCCGCCCATGCTGACCACCGCCCGGCTGATGAGGCCGAATACACCGATGGGGGCCAGGCTGATCACCGCGTGGGTGACCTGCATCATGGCTTCGAAAGCCGACTGGAAAAATGACAGCACCGGTTTCGCCTTGGCAGTGGGCAAACGGGTTATGGCGAAGCCGAAAAAGATGGCGAAGAAGATGACCCCCAGGATATCTCCGGACGCAGCGGCCCGCACCGGGTTGATAGGGATGATGCGCATGAGGATATCAACAACTGAACCGGGCTGTTCCAGATCGTCGGGGTTGATCATCTGTTCCTGGGCTACCACCAACCCGACTCCCGGTTGAATGATATTGACCAGGGCCAGCCCGACCATAATAGCCAGTGCGCTGGTAACTATATAGTATAGAAAGGTTTTGCCGCCCAGGCGGCCCAGGTTGCGGGAATCGCCGATACCCGCCACGCCGGCGGTGATGGAGGTGAAGATCAACGGCACAATGACCATTTTCAATAGGCGCATGAAAATATCCCCCAGCGGTGCTACCTTCATGGCCGCTGCAGGGGAAACAAATGCCAGCAAGGCGCCCAGGGCCATACCGATGAATATTTTCCAATGGAGCTTGAGCTTCATAATGCTCCCTTATTGCCCGTTACGATCGAGTGCCTGGTTCGCCAACAGTTTGGTTCGGCGCCGGTTTGACCGTTGAATCTAGCAGGAAACCCGCTGGAGGTGCAACGATGATAACCGCTTGGCCAGAGCTCCTTGCGCCGAAGACTGTGGAGCCGATATTTAGTTCCGGTCATTAAACGACCTTAAATTATGAGATAATAATCATAATTTAGCGGCAGATTTCCATCTCGCTGAGCGCCGGCAAATAGGCAGGCCGAACCTGCGGCGCACTATTTATAAAGACCTATATATTATATTAGGGACTTACCACATGAAATTCGCAGCGAGTATGGCCCGCTTGGGCACCGAGACCGCCTTTGAGGTACTTTCAAAGGCACATGCCCTGGAAGCCCGGGGCCGCAATGTGATTCACCTGGAGATCGGCGAGCCTGATTTCGACACCCCCGCCAACATCCGGGCCGCTGCCAAGCGCGCTCTCGACCAGGGGCACACTCATTACGGCCCTGCGGCGGGGCTGCCGGTGCTGCGGGAGGCCATCGCCGCCCATGTGTCCCGCTCCCGAGGCGTCGCAGTGGGGCCTGATAATGTGGTGGTCACCCCGGGTGGCAAGCCGATCATATTCTTTTCCCTGCTGGCCTGTGTGGACCCCGGCGATGAGGTGATTTATCCCAACCCCGGCTTTCCGATCTACGAATCGGTGATCAACTGGCTGGGGGCCAAAGCGGTGCCGCTGCCAATTCGCGAGGAGAATAATTTCGGGGTCGACGTGGACGAGCTGGCGGCGCTGATCACTCCCAAAACCACTTTCCTGGTCCTGAACTCACCCGCCAATCCCACCGGCGGCCTGATCACCGGCGAGCAGATGGAAAACATCGCCTCCCTGGTTGCGGAGCACGACCTCACCGTGCTGGCCGATGAGATCTACTCGCGCATCATCTACGGCAGTGAGCATGTTTCGCTGCTGTCGTACCCGGGGATGCTTGAGCGCACCATCATGCTGGACGGTTTCTCCAAGACCTGGGCCATGACCGGCTGGCGGGCCGGCTACGGGGTGATGCCGGAGAAAACCGCCTTCTGGGTGGCCCGGCTGATGACCAACAGCAACTCCTGCACCAACAGTTTCGTGCAGCTGGCCTGTGTTGAGGCATTGCAGGGTCCCCAGGAGGAAGCCGACGCAATGGTAACCGAATTCCAGCGCCGCCGGGACGTGATTGTCGAGGGGCTCAACCGCATTGAGGGCATTAGCTGTCAAAAACCGCTGGGGGCCTTTTATGTGTTTCCCAACGTTACGGCCCTGCCCCGCTCCAGTAAGCAGCTGGAGGAGTACTTTCTGGAGGACTATGGCGTGGCCACCTTATCCGGGGCCTCCTTCGGCTCATTCGGTGAGGGCTACCTCCGTTTGTCATACGCCAATTCAATCGAAAATATCAAGGAAGCGGTGGAACGGATAGCGGAAGGGGTGCGCCAGCTATAAGTTATATAACCCTCTGCCCAGTCGCCGGCGCCAGGTACCCATGTAAACTGGCAGTATCGGAAGCCTGCGAGCCGTAGGCCTGATTGGACACATATCGTTGGGCTAACTTGGACACCGTGTTCAGCCCATCCTGTAACTCGACGGGAGGAAATAGATGAACCTGCTTGTGGCCGTAGTTTTTCTTTACCCACTTATCCTGATTGCTATCAGCCTGTGGCGCTCGCGATCAGTGAAAAGCCATGAAGACTTCATGGTGGCCGGGCGCTCGGTGCCGGTGCCTTTGTTGGTAGGTACTTTGGTATGCACCTGGATCGGCTCCGGCTCACTCTTCGGTGGCGCCGGGTTGGCTTACCGGTCGGGCCTGTCCATGTTGTGGTTCTCCTTTGGCGCCTGGGTGGGACTGCTGGTGGCTTATTTTATCGCCGGCCGGGTGCGGCGCATCGCCGAATACACCGTGCCCGACCTCCTTGAGAAGCGCTATAACGCCGCCGCGCGCCTGCTGGGTACCCTGGCCATAATCCTGGCCTACGTCACTATCGCCGCCTACCAGTTCCGGGGTGGCGGCTGGATTCTGAGCATCGTTACCGACGGCGCCATCTCTCCCACCACCGGAATGTACATTACCGCCGCGGCAATCGTCATTTTCACCGTCCTGGCCGGGATGGTATCTATAGTCACCGTCGATATTTTTAACGGGGTTATCATTACCCTGGGCGTACTGTTTGCCCTGCCGTACATGATTTACGAGGTGGGTGGCCTGAGCGCGGTGGTCCAGCAACTCCCCGCCGGGCACCTGACTCCTCTGGGCGGGCATAATCTCCTCTGGGTGGCCGGGGTCGCGCTGCCCACCTTCCTGTTACTATTAGGGGAGAGCGGCATGTATCAGAAATTCTTCTCCGCCCGGGATGAAAGCGCCGCCCGCAAGGCCGTCATCGGCATGGTGGCCGGGGTGATGCTCATCGAGACCGCCCTGGCCCTGTTGGCTATAGTGGGCCGGGCCGCATTCCCGGACTTGATGACCGAGACTTCGATGCTGGGCCGGGCCGCTTCGGAAACGATAATCCTGCATATCGCCCGCCACGGGCTGCCGGTCTTGGGTGGGGCTGTGCTGCTGGCGGCGGCCATTGCCATTGTGCTTTCCACCGGCAACACCTTCCTGTTGGTGCCCTCGACCAATGTCAGTCGCGATCTCTTCCAGCGCTTCTTCTCGCCCGATGCATCGGATAGACAGATGCTAATGGTCCAGCGGATTGCCATAGCGTTGTTCGGGGTTTTTGCGCTGCTGTTGCTAACCCAGTTTGAAACCGTCCTGTCGATGGCGCTGTACGCCTATTCACTGGTGGGCGCCAGCCTGACGCCGGCCTTGCTGGCGGCGTTCCTGTGGAAGCGGGTGACCCCCCAGGGTGGCGTGGCCTGCATCGCGGGCGGCCTGGCAAGTATTTTAGGTATCGGATTGCTGAGCCGCCTGGGGGTGGATTTCACCCTCACCATGGGCGGCTCCGAGTTCGATTTCGCCGGCAGCGAATATATTGTGATCCCCGGGGTGCTGATTTCAATGACCTTGCTGGTGGTGGTCAGTCTGCTCACCTCGCCCTCTCCGGAAGAAAAATGGGCGCCCTTCTTTAGCGGCGCAGGGGAAGCCACCTAAGCAACCGGTCCAGGACAGGCTGGATAACCTTAGTTACGCTCTATGCTTCGTTTGCTCAGTCGGCTGGTCATAAACCACCCCCGCACGATTTTGGGTTTTATCGCGCTGATTACGGTCGCTCTGGGCTATCATATCCAGTTCCTGCAGGTCGATTTCAGCATCGAGCAACTCTTTCCAGAGAAAGATCCCGATCGCCAAATATATTTTGATTTCAGGGAGAATTTCGCCCTGGATGACGACCTGTTCCTGATGGTCTACGAAACCGATTCGGTATGCTCGCCGGCAAACCTGGAGCTGGTGCGGCATCTGACCTGGAACTTGGAGGAGTTGGAGGGGGTGGAACAGGTTTATTCCCTCACCAATATCGACCGGATGAGTTTGGAAGAGGGCCTGCTCACTCTCGATTATTACTTTCCTGCCGATCTGCCGGCCGATGAGATTGCTGCCCGTAAGGCCGAACTGCTGGAGCATCCCTTCTACCGGAATGTGGTGATCTCCAGCGATGGTCGGCTAGGGGGATTGCTGGTCAACGTTGACGACGACTATAATACGCATACCGCCCGCGAAACCCTGTTGGACGAGATCGATTCGTTACGGGTGGGGATTCCCTGGGTGTGGCACGATGCCGGCCTGCCCATCATCCGCACCCGCTACGTCCAGTACATGAACCGCGAACAGGCGATATTCCTGCCTGCCGCTATGCTGATCTCACTATTGATGCTATACGCTCTCTTCCGCCAGGGCCGGGCGGTATTCGTGCCCCTGACGGCAATCCTGGTAACCCTGGCCTGGGTAGCTGGTCTCATGTCCCTGGCTGGTGTAACGGTGAATATCGTATCCTTTATCACCTTCAACCTGCTGTTGATCGTGGGGGTTTCCAACGGTATTCATATCATGGTGAAATACTACGAGCAGCTCAATAAAGGGCTCGACAATCGCCAGGCCCTGGAGGAAGTGATCCGCAGGATCGGTGCGGCCCTGTTCCTCACCAGTTTTACCACCGCCACCGGCTTTTTCTCGCTAATAGCATCCAATATCCGGATTATGCAAGAGTTCGGCGTGGTACTGGCCGCCGGCGCCATGCTGATGTTCATGCTGACGACCATTATAATCCCGGCCCTCCTGCTACAGATCAAGCCGCCGCCCGCTGCCATTATTGCCCGCCAGGCAGCCGGTACCAGATTGAAGGCGGCCCAAGCCCTCGGGCGTTGGAACGAGCGGCACCCGCGGATGGTGCTGGGCGCTTCGCTGCTGCTCCTGGCCATCTCGCTGGGGGGCATCCTGCGCATCAACACTAATGCTCCCGTCCTCCAAGACCTCCGACCAGGTACCAAACTGGCCGACGACCTCACCTTTATCGAAGAGCACATGGGGAGTATTCTACCTCTTGAGATCGTCTATCATACCGGTGTTCCAGACGGATTGCTCCAACCGGATAACCTGAACCGATTGCACAGGCTGCAGCGCTTCGTGGGTGAACTTCCAACGGTCAGCGCCAGTGTATCACTGGCCGAACACATTGTTTTATTAAATGATCTGATAGGCTCCGGCGAACATCGGATCCCCCTATCGGCGGATGAAGTGGCGGACCTGTTGGCGCTCTATGATCAGGAGACGGTGGAATCGTTGGTGAACTTCACCTACAGCGATGGGCGCATTTCAGCCAGGGTGGAGAATATTAACCACCAGCAAGCCAACCACATCAAGGAGGCAATCCATAACTGGGCGGCGGCCAACCTGCCCCCGGACCAGGCCGTGAGCATCACCGGCGCCACACTCCTGGCTCTAAAGACCAATGAACATCTGGTGAAGAATTTGACTTATAGTTTTTTCCTGGCCTTTGTGATCATCTTCATTTCGATGATTATCCTATTCCGCTCTGTTAAGCTGGCGGGGCTGTCCATCTTCCCCAATGTGCTTCCTCTGTTGGCGGCAGCGGGATTCATGGGCTATGCCGGTATCGAACTGCGGCCCACCACCGCCATGACTTTTGTAATCGCATTTGGCATCGCCGTCGATAATACCATCCATTTCCTGGCCCGCTTTCGTCAGGAGTTCGAGCGCAATGACGGTCATTACCGGCTGGCGATCCGTACCACTTTGCACACCACCGGAAAAGCCATCATCAGTACTACCGTGGTATTGTTGTTGGGATTCAGCGTGCTGCTGCTCTCAAACTTTGTGCCCCAGTACCAGTTCAGCCTGATTGCCAGTGTGATCTTGACGGTGGCATTGCTGGCCAGTATTACCTTGCTGCCCGTGCTGATTACCCTGGCCCGGCCCACCCTCCGGCGCTAGCGCCCACCAAAAAGGCCTGCCCGCTTAGCCACCTCGCTCCCCAGTGACCCCACCGCGAGCAGTGCGTGATATGTTCTCGTACCGGTTCGGATAGCGGGTGTCATGCTCCCCATCATCGAGCAGCTGCCGTTTCAGTCCTAGATGAGGGCGGAGATGCTCATGGCCATGCAGCGGGCAAAACACAAATGCCCAGCCGCTATGGCATGGGCATTTGATATCTCTTGGTTAAGTTCTTTCTCGGGTGGTACTAGAAGCCCAAGCGCAATGCGAAAATTTGGTTATCCGCGAAGACCGTGGTTGGGACAAAGGCATAATCGATGCTCAGGTCCAGCCCGGTGAACTGTTTCAGGTTCAGGGTGGCGCCAAAGGAGAAACCGGCAAAGATGTTTTCCAGAGGGGCATCCTTGTAGAGCTCCTTTTCATTGATGGCCGTCTTGGGATCATCTTCAACCTTCACTACCGCCGTCGTGACATTGGCAAAGCGCACCGTTCCCAGGTCGCCGAGGCTATACTGGGCCATGAGGCGGTATTCATCCTGGGCGAAATGATTATTCTCGAACGTTGCACCCAGGTCGAGGCTGCCGGCACCCAGATCGAGACGATAGTTGGCGCCGATGTCCATGACGAAGGGCATGTCAAAGGCGGCAGCTTCGACCTTGTACCACTCTGTCTGCCGGTTACTGCCGGTGACCTGGGCCTCGGTCCACAAGGCGGACCCTTCGTAAGTCATGGGTCCTCCGAAGTTCTTCAGGACCACACCGATGGCCAGGCCGGAGATATTTAGGAAGTTATAGTACTGCACACCAGCGTCAAAGGTAACGGCGCTGGCATTGACCCCTGCAAATCCCTCATTGACCAGATTCACATTGAGACCCAGGCTGGTGCGATCTGTGAGCAGCTTGGCATAGGTCGCCCCGACCACGAAGAACGATGGTGTAAACTTTGCACCCGTACCATCAGGACTGAATACCGTGGTGACCGGGATCTCACCGATATCAAAGGAACGGGCGGTCACTGCAAGGGACCCAAAGCTGCCGAGCTTCACCCCGGCGCCGAAGAAGTTGACACCAATGTCCGCGATATAGTTACGCCGCGAGAAAATGGCACTCACATTGCTTTCGGCCCGGGCCAGCCCGGCTGGGTTCCAGAAGATGGCATCAATACCGACGGCATTGGCCGTGGCGCCCCCGCCGGAAAGATAGCGGGCTCCCTGGGGGACCATGAGTTGGGAGGCCCCGGACGTGCCGTTACGAGCCCCCTGGCCAGACGCAAAGGACGTAATGACTATCCCCATGATAAAAGCACTTCGAATGGCTTTCATATTCAGTACTACCATTGTTTTCTCCTTAAGCTTGCGCTGATTAATTCCTGCTCTGCATATTAATTAATACACCCTCAGGATCTGAGTCTCCTGAACGATAGCGATCTTCAGAATCTTAGACGCATCAATGCCGTCAATTTCAATATAGGCGATGTAAAGCCCGCTCGCCACCGGGAGACCGGCCTGGTTCCTCAGGTTCCATTCGGCATACTGGGTGCCATCACCGGCGGCCTTGACGATCGACCGCACCATTACACCGCCCAGGTTGAAGATGCGAATGGTCACTTTTTTATCCGTGGGCAGGTGATTGAATTTGACCCATTTATCCGCACGAGTCCCCTCCAGCGGGTGGAACCCGTAGTAGGGGTTGGGGAAGACATTGATCATCTCTATGTCGTCTTCCAGGACTACATCGGCACTCACCGGTGCCGGTGTAGTGAATGTGAAGACATCGGCGGCCGAATTGACCTTATTCGCCAGAATAAGGAAATGATCATCGCCGGAAGCAACCGGCGAGAAGGGCACATCAGCGCCGCGGCGGTTCACCGTGAGCCACCAGATGATCGGTAGGGGAGTGCTCAGGGCATCGCTCTGCCAAGCCGGGTCGGGAGTTTCACTGTAATCCGCATCGAATATCCACAACCATTCCCGGGGCCCATCAGAGGCAATATTGCTGATTTCATCGTCGGAATTGCGGGGGAACCACACTCCGTCCAAGACAGCGAATTCAGCATTGTTCTCCAAGAAGCCGATGGCCAGCCGACGGGGATTATCCGGATCATCGACGTCCCACGCTGATAATGGAACACTCTTATTGAAGTCCTGGAACGAATATCCCAAAGAGGTCGCGTCTATGATAAAGTCTGCAAATTCCGGCTGCTTCGGTGGATCCGTGAATCCTCTGCCGTAGCGGTAGGCATAGGATACGTTGGGATCGTTGGTGTCGAAGACCGGTTCTCTGGTGACGGCACCATCGGGGACCGAAGCCAGAATGAGCAACACGTTCTTGAGCTCGCTCGCCGGAACGGGCTCATCAAAGCCGCCCGTGGCGAACCCGTTGGGTCCACCGGGGCTGCCCCAGCCTATGGCGCCATTGAATCCTTCCCAACCGAATCCGTCTGCACTGGCCCAGGTAAACCGG
>JADFMC010000301.1 GCA_022564085.1 Fidelibacterota bacterium
CAGGATAGGTTCAGTATTGTTAATACCAGAATCCTTGAGGAATGCCGAATCGAATAGAGTCCTCCCTCGGTCCCCGATCAGGGCCATTGTTATTTAGTTTGTATCAGGCGGTGATGGACCGCATAAACTCGATAGTCTTCGCGGCGGCAGTATCCGAATCAGGCAACGGCATTATCTCCGCGGAGATAAAGGCCTTATAATCGATGCGGTCCAATGCTTCCACTATCGCTGCAAAATCGGTGTGCCCTCCGCCGGGATACCAGCGATTGGAATCTGCGATATGCAGATGAAACATTCTGTCACCGGCGTCCTTGATACTAGCGGCAATGTCCTTTTCCTCGATATTCATGTGGAAGGTGTCCAACAACAGCCCGAAATTGTCCAACCCGACTTTGTCCACCAGGCTGAGCCCCGCCACCACCGTATTGATCAGGTCGGTCTCATAGCGGTTGATCGGCTCCAGGGCGAATTTAACCTGGGTTGCCTTTCCGGCCACCACTTTGATGGCCTCCACCAGCAGATCGTGGGCCGGGTCTTCAGCTTCCGGCGAGCCTGCCCGGCCCCGAATCAGCCCGAGAATGACCACCGCCTTGAACCCGGCAGCCAAGACGGCCTGGGAGTGCAGGCGCTCGATGGCCCGGTCGCGGATACTTTGGTCTGTGCTGGTCAGCGACAAACCCTCTTCGCCATAGGCCTGGCCGGTGCCGATGGCCGGGACCACCAGGTTGTTGGTATTGACGACTGCTTCCAGCGCTTTGAGGTCCAGCAGCGACGGGTCCCGCACCGCCAGCTCGACGCCGGCATACCCCAGCTCCGCTATCTTGGCGATATTTTCTTTCAGCTTACCTTGGTAAGCCAGGGCACTGAAGGATGCCGGTTGCGTCGAGAGGACGATACTCAGATTCATGGGCCGCTAAAGCCCCATCTTGCCGATGGCGTAGATCGGACGCCAGCCTTTGCTGAACGGCTTTTTGAGATAGGGCTCCATCTCGGCTTCGGTCCGCAGTGTGGTCTTTTCGATGGGCGGGAATTTTCCAGGCGGAAAAGCCTCCAGTATCTCATCGTTGACCAGGGTCAGGTAGGACAGGATGGCGGCAATGGCACGCTTGGCTTTATTCGGGTCGCCGAGCGTCGGTCGGCCCACCACGCCCTCGGGGACTGAGTGCACTTCAAGGGGAAAATGACCTTGCCCCTCGGACCATTTGTGAGGCCGGCCGAACGGCTCCACGGCCTTATCAAAATGGCCATCAGGCAGGAAGCCCTCTACTTTGGTATCCTGGGCATACTCCATGGCCACATACTCCTTGCCCAGCAGCAGCAGCACCGAGGTCTCGGCCTCATCGGCGTGGAAGAAGTTATCCTCCCAGGCACCGCCCCGATCCTTGGTGCGGAAGAATTCCCGTACTGCCCGGTGCCAGTCCACCACCCTGAAGATACCGGGCAGGTTCCAGGTCTTCTGCAACTCCTGGATCGCCGCTTCCAGCAGCCACTGGTGCCCGTGGTTGTTCACCAGCACGATCTTGCGGAAACCGTCGTTCCACAGCCCCACCATCACGTCGATCAGCACGCGCTTAAGGACCTCGTCCTCCAAATGGATGGTGCCGGGCATCCCTACGTGGTGATGGGGATGGCCGCCGTAGTTCAACGGGGTCCAGGCCAAATTGACCGCCGCCCCCTGTTTGGCGGTATACCGGCGGACCCCCTCCAAAATCATGGAGGCCATAAACGTGTCCATGGCGGTGACGGTATGGTCGCCATGCTGTTCGGTACAGCCGATGGGCACAAATACGATATCGTTTTTCTTCCGGTTTTCCACGACATCGTGCCTGATGGTAGTCTGGATGTAGCTCCCCGGCTTGGCCAGTTCAGATGGTGATGGGATGTCGTAATCGGCCAGGATTTTATCTATTTCCTGGTCGCTAGACTCCCAGATTCTCTTCTTCATGCGACCTACTGATGTATTTTCGAACCGCAGGTCATCACGATCGGTCTTGAGCCAATCATTCATTTTGAAACTCCTGTTAAGGTTGGTTAATCGTAATCCGTAATTGTTATTTTGGCTTCATCTCGGTCAGTCCGCAGCATCACCAGGTTCTCCTCAACTTCATCCAGGCCGATCCGTTTGGTGATAATAGGTGAGACGTCCATTCCGGTAGCCATGGTGTTGATTACATTGGGGTAAGTACCGTGGCCGGAGTGGCCCTGAGCCCCGACAATACTGGCTCTACGCACCTGGAACACTTCGCCGGTGATCGGGATCTTATCGTCGGACCGCGCCACCACCACCACGGTGGTATTCAATGCTTTGCCCTCCCAGATGATCTTTTCGATGTCCGGCCAAACCACGCTTGGTACGCCGGAGGCCTCCAGGATGATCTTGGCTCCCACGCCCTGGGTAATATCCAACACCGCTTCGGCCACATCTACTTCCGTCGGGTTGAGGACATGGGTGGCCCCCATTTCGATGGCCATTTCTCGACGGGGCTTGGAAGGTTCCGACAGGATCACCGCCGCGGCGCCCGAGCGCTTCAGTACCGCACAGGCCGCCGCCCCAATTGGGCCGCCTCCCAGAATGACCACATTCTCGCCTGGTCGAATCCCTCCGCCACGCTCATGCACCGCGTTGTAAGCCACTGAGGTTGGTTCCACCAGACTCCCCAACTCATACATCTTATCTTCGCCATATAATTCACGCAACGCTTCCAGGCTCCAGAGGTATTTGGCGCTCACCGTTACATAGGCGGCTAAGGTGCCGTCTACGGAAAAACCGAGCTCCTCCAGGCGCTCACAATGGTTGGGATATCCGTCGGCACAGGGCTTGCATTGGCCGCACCAGAACATCTCCTCGGCACAAACTGC
>JADFMC010000016.1 GCA_022564085.1 Fidelibacterota bacterium
TGGCGGCGATGTGGTCGGCGGCCAGATCGGCGGCGCTGGTGTCGTAGGCCATGATTTCAGAATAAACCTGCTGCTCCCGCACGCGCCGGGCGATGACCTTGGTGTATTGGGAACCAAAATCGAGGATGGCTACTGTCTGGCGAGCGGTCATGCCGGTTTGAACAGCTCCCAGCTTGCCAGGGCCTCCCGGGCCCGGTGGTCGGTTAGATCGAAATGTAACGGTGTAATACTCACCCGTCCCGCTTTCAACGTTTCCTCGTCGGTATTGCTCTCTTCCTCGATTTCCCGCCGCTGGCCCGTCAGCCAGTAATAAACCCGGTCCTGGGGGTCCACCCTCCGGTCGAAATGGTCCTGCCAGTCGGATTTACCGTGGACAGTCAAGTCATAGCCGTGGCCTTCCTGCCAGCCCGGCGGCAGCTGCTCCGCGGGCAAGTCGGGTATGTTCACGTTCAAGAGCGTACCCGTGGGCAAACCGGTTTCCAGTACTCCGGCGGCAATCCGTCGAGCAATAATCTTGGACGGTTCCAGATTGCCGCTCCCCCGGTAGTCCAGCGAAACCGCCAGGCTGGGGATCCCCAGTATGGCCCCTTCCGTGGCAGCCGAGACCGTGCCCGAGTAGATAACATTCACTCCGGTGTTACTGCCGTGGTTAATCCCCGACACCACCAGGTCGGGGCGCTGAGGCAAGATCGACAGCACGGCCAGTTTAACGCAATCCGCCGGGGTCCCCGAACAGGCGTAGGCCGTCACCCCATCCAGTTTCAGGTCCACTTCGGTCACCCGCAATGGGTCGGAAATGGTGATGGCATGTCCCACCGCGCTACGCTCCACCTCCGGGGCCATGACCACAACTTCGCCCAGGGGGAGCAGCGCCTCGCACAGCGCCCGCAGGCCCGGCGACTGTATGCCGTCGTCGTTACTGATCAGTATCAGTGGCGCGCTCATAGCCGAAAAAACCGATCAGGTGGGCCAGGGTGGCCTTCATTTCGCTGCGGGGCACTATGTGGTCCACAAAACCCTTTTCCAGCAGAAACTCCGCCCGCTGGAACCCTTCCGGCAAATCCTCGCCGATGGTCTGCTTGATCACCCGGGCCCCGGCGAAACCGATCAGGGCGCCCGGCTCGGCCAGAATAATGTCGCCCAGCATGGCGAAACTGGCGGTGACGCCGCCGGTGGTGGGATCGGTGAGGATCGAGATATAAAGTCCCCCGGCCTGGGAAAACAAGCTCAACTTGGCACTGGACTTGGCCATCTGCATCAGGCTCAGCGCCCCCTCCTGCATCCGGGCGCCGCCGGAGGAGGAGATGATCGCCAAGGCATAGCGGTGCTCCCGGGCGTAATCTATGGCGCGCGAAATCTTTTCCCCCACCGCCGAGCCCATGCTGCCGCCGATAAACGAAAAATCCATCACCGCCAGCACCAGAGGGTAGCCCTCGATGGTGGCCGTAACGGTGACCACCGCCTCACTCAGTCCCGTTTTCTCTCTGGCGGCGATCAGCTGGTCCTTATACTTCTTGCGAGCCTTGAAATCCAGGGGATCCACCGATATCAAATCAGGGTTGAGCTCGGTGATGCTCTCGGGGCCGTCCAGCAGCATGTCGATATATTTCCGGCAACGGATAGGGAAATGGTGGGCGCAGGTGGGACAGACAAACTGGGCCCGTTCCAACTCCTGGCGATAGATATACTCACTGCAACTGGGGCATTTGCTCCATAAGTCGCTGGCCAGATCCTTGCGCTCGGTGGAGAGGATCTTCTGCTTGCTGCGGCGAAACCAGGCCGTCATTTATTCCGCGGTAAGTTCCTTGGTGTACAAAGAAGCGTCCTGCCCGGGACCGTAAAAATCCTTCCGGGTGCCCACCGCCTTGAAGCCCAGGCTCATGTAAAGTTTGCAGGCAATGTCGTTGTCCTGGCGCACTTCCAGGGAGATGCGCTTATAATCCCCAGCTCGCCCTAAGGCATCCACCGCCTCCATCAGCTGCCGCCCGATCCCCCGGCCCTGGTAGTCCGGGTGAACCGCAATATTATGCACCTGCAGCTCTTGGGCCATAGTCAGACCGGTGATAAAGCCCACGATAATTCCGTCATCCTCGGCCACCATACCAATACCCGCGACACCGTTGCCGATCTCCTCTTCGAACGCCTCCCGGGGCCAAGGATCATCATAGCAGTAATGCTCGATGTCCAGCAGTTGGCTGATGTCCTCCACATGGGCTTGGCGAATAAGCATTAATTAACCTTGGGTTTGAAGTTCGTGATGGTAATCCGGCACCAGATTGTCCAAGTCGGATGTGGGTCGCAGGCTGCGATCGAGGACGAATTTACCAACTTTGGCGGCCGATGGACAGGTTTGGACATAAGTAATTCCAGCCGCTGGCAGGAACCGCTCCAAAAGGTACCCGGCTATCGTCTCTCCGGCGGCCCGTTTGGCGAAGCTCTGCCAGTCCAGGCATTCTATGGAGCCGAATTCAGCCTCAGCCTCCCGCCGTTGAACGTACACCTGCTCCCGGTGGGACCAGGCGGCAACCCAGTGCGGCGGCGGCAACCGGCTGTCCAGCAGCAGGCTGGCCAGTGTGGGTACCGGATAGACCGGCAGTCCCATGCCGTAGGCCGCCCCTTTGACGTAGCTCAGGCCTATCCGCAACCCGCTGTAGGAACCTGGTCCGGCCGAAAGCGCGATGCCGCTCAGGTCGCTCCACTGCAATCCGGCAGTACCAAGTAGGCGCTCCACTGCCGGGGCCAGCAGCTCGTTATGCCTGCGGTGCGCCACCTGCTCCTCCAGACCGATTACTACCCCGTCGGCGCTCACCAGGGCGGCGCCACAGACATCATAAGCGGTCTCGATGGCCAGCAGGGTCAAACTCGCACCTCTATCTGCCGTTCGTCGTCCCGCTCACCGTGCGTAAAATACACGTGCACCGCGTCATCCGGCAGGAGTGTGCCAATGATTTCGGCCCACTCCACCACGGTGAGGGCCTGGCCGTCGAAGTACTCCCACAGCCCCAAGGATTGCCAGCGCACCAGGGAGTGTTCCCGATAGCAATCGATGTGATACAGCTGGGCCGGAGCGCCGTATTCGTGGATTAGCGCGAAGGTGGGCGAGGAAACCTGATCTTTGAGCCCCAGCCCGGCGGCCATGCCCTTGACAAAAGTGGTCTTGCCGCTACCGAGCTCGCCATGCAGGGCCGCTACCGTACCCGGCGGCAGGGTCGCCACGAATAGAGCGCCCGCTTCCCGGGTTTCACCGGGACTGGTGGTCCGGGTTCCAGTCCACATGGCCTAAAGGCGTCTGGGCCGCAAGGTGGCCACCGGGACAACCATCTCCTCCAGGGAGATGCCGCCGTGCTGGAAACTGCCCTCGAAGCGCTTCACATACCGGTGGTAATCGGTGGGAAAGACAAAGAAGTAACGGTCCCGGGCAATAATGAAATTGGTGGTAACGTCTTCAGCCGGCAGGTGATATTCCCCGGGCTTCTTGATTGTCAGGCCGCTCTTTTCCGGACTGCTTAAGTTGCGGCCGTATTTGAATCGTACCCCCGAAGAAGTGTGGCGGTCCCCCAGGATGCGCGCCGGCTTGTCCACCTGGATCGAGCCGTGATCGCTGGTGATGACAATCACCATATCATCCCATTCGGCGATAGTCTCCAGCATCTCACGCAGCCACGATTTTTCCATCCAGGCACAGATAGTAGCCCGGTAGCCCGATTCATCGGGAAGAATCTCCTTGATCACGTCACTTTCCGACCGGTGGTGGCCCAGCAAGTCCACGAAGTTCACCACCAACGCCAGCAGCTGGGTATCCTGATATTCGTTCAAGCGGGCCAGCAGCCGTTGGCCGTCATCGGCGGTAATCACCTTGAAATACTTGGTTCGGGTGTCGCCCAAACCGTTGCGCTTCAGGTAGGCCTGCAAGAACCGGTACTCAAATTGGTTCTGGCTGGTTTCGTTCTTCCACATCTCATCCCAGATGTCGGCGTTCTGCCGTTTAAGCTCGTCCGGCAGCAGTCCGCTGAAGATGGCGTTCCGGGAAAAGGGTGTGGCCGTCGGCAGAATCGACACGTGCACATCATCATCGATCTGAAAACGATCTTGCAGCAGGGGCCGCATGGCCTTCCACTGATCCAGGCGCAGGCAGTCCAGTACTATCAGGGCTACCCGCTGGCCGCTACGCAACTGGGGTGCTACAAAGGTGTCCAGCACACGGTGAGAAAACACCGGCCCCTGATCCTGTGCCAGCCATTCCCTGTAATTGGATGCTACCAGCTGCCCGAAACGCTGGTTGGCCGACAGGTGCTGATCGACCAACAGCTGCTCCAACCCCAGCTCCCGGTGCTGGTCGAACTCCACATCCCAGTCGGTGAGCTCCTGGAATATAGCGATCCACTCCGGAAGTGTCCGGGCGCTGTCGACCCTGGCGCTCAGCTCCTGGAATATCTCCAGGTAGCGGCTGGCCGCCTTATCGCTCCGTATACGGGTGTGCTCCAGGGTGGACTTGCAGGCCATGAAAATCTGGCTGGGGTTCACCGGTTTGGTGAGGTAGCCGGCAATATTGGCGGCAATGGCCTCATTCATCAGCCATTCTTCCTCATTTTTGGTAATCATAATGATCGGCAGGGCCGGATTAATCTCTTTGATCTTCTGCAGGGTACTCAATCCGTCCATGCCATCCATCATCTCATCCAGCAGCACCAGCTGAAATTCGCTGCTTTCAACCGCTGCCAGCGCGTCCAGGCCGGAATGTACCGGTGTCAACTCGTATCCGCGCTTTTCGAGGAACAGTATGTGGGGCTTTAACAGGTCGATTTCATCGTCCACCCACAAGATCCGGCCGCGCTCAGTAGGCTTTTCAGTCATGCTGGAAATTATGGTGAAATTCGGCGGAGTGCAGCTGGTTGCGCAGTAGGCGTGGCGCTATTTTGCCGTCAAGGTCCAGACGCCGTCCCAATCGTCACCGGGCGGGTTGGCCTTGAAAAGCCCGCAACGCTCAATGTAGACTTTGCTGGGTGTGGTCGGCCGTTTGGGAAACACTTCCTCCAGCGCGTCGGACTCCTTGAATTTGGCGGCGGCGGCATCCCATTCTTGCCCCCGATAAAGTTCCAGACCGGCATGAAATATATCCTTGAGGCGCAGCAGTTCATCCGGCAGTCCACCCTTCAGGGCCATTATCTCCACCGCCTCCACCGCCTCCTTCTTGCCCATTACCCGCACCTTATCGATCTGGCGCCATTCGAACTTGTCGGGGCCGGCCATCTCCAGAGTGGGCATGGTGGTTTGGATATAGATGCCGTACTGTTTAGCCGAGGCCTCCAGCCGGGCGGCCGTATTGACCACGTCGCCCATCATGGTGTAGTTCATCCGGGTGCGGCTGCCCATGTTACCGGTGACGATATCGCCGGTGTTGATCCCGATCCGCATGCGCATTTGGGAAACCACCTCGGGCCACTTGTCACCCTGGTCAGCCCAGGTCTGCCGCAGTTGGCCCAGCGCCTCCTGCATTTTGATGGCCACCACACCGGCCCGGTGGGCGTGGTCTTCAAAAAAGATGGGCGCGCCAAAGAACGCCACGATAGCATCGCCTTCGTACTTGTCCAGGGTGCCATCGTACTCCAGCAAAATATCGGTCATGGCTGTGAGATACTCGTTGAGCAGCTCCACCAGCTTGGTGGCGCTGAGCACCTCGGAAAACGAGGAAAAGCCGGCGATGTCGGTGAAATATGCCGTCCGAATGCCCGACTCGCCTCCCAGCGCCGGCATCTGTTTCTGCTCGTACATCTGCTCTATGAGCTCCGGCGAGATGTAGGTTCCGAAAGTATCCTTGAGAAAATGCTTGTCCCGTTGCTCCAGGATAAAGCGGTAGATCACGTTGGAGCCGTATGTCAGGATGATCGAGGCGACCCCCGCCACCACCGGCACGTACATCGAACCGCCGATCTCCGGAGTGCCGATCAGGAACCAATCGGCGAACGATTCCACCAGCGCCCGGGGCAGCACGAGTATGCCAGCCAGCTTGGGCAACCAGAAAAAATCGGCGGTGAAAAACCCTAAAGACAGATCCACAAAAATCATGGTCTGGACCATTACGATTACGCCGCCCAGCACCGGTGATAGGCGCAGGATCAACAGGAAGGTGATCAGCGCCAGGACAACGATGATGATCAGGTTGGCAGTGATGGACCTGCGTGTATACTCGATGGTCCCACCAACCACTTTGATGAAGTTCTCATCCAGGATCGTCTGGACAGCGTTGGCATGGAATTCCACCCCGGGCATTAGCTGCTGGATACCGGCATAATTGTAATAGGGCGTTTCTTTGACATCCAGGAGGACATTCACGGAAACACCGATCAGCACAATCTTGTCACGGAATGGACTTTCCGGTACCTCGTATTCGGGATCGAACATCTGCATCATCATGTTGATCTCGCTGTTGGGGTCGAACAGATCCATCCAGTCCGTGTCTTCCTCCATATAACGCAGGTCGAACTCGGCATCGTCCAGAATATTGGACAGGGGATACCGGTCGAACGTCTTCCAGGCCGGCTGACCCGGTAGCGATGTGCCGGAAGGGGGGCCGTAATAGTTGATCAGGAAACTGGCTGACCGCCCGTAGGTCTTGATAGTGGCCGGACCGTAATTAATTTCGTTGTTCTCCATGTGCAGTGTCGGTATGGTGTTGTCGGGCAACTGCCAGTATTCCTTAAGGGCCTTCAGGCCCAACGATAAATACCAGGTACCGGGCTCATGATTCATTTCATAGAACAGGGCGTACTTGCGGGTGGTGCCGTCTCGATCCTTCTGCTCGTTTATCAGACCAGTCTCCGGATCAGCGGCCATGATCCGCTCCACCGGCATCATGATATACTCCGGCGGCATCCGGGTGGGTTCGCTGACCAGTTTGGAAGCCAGCACAATGCGGGTGCCCCTGGACTGGGCATAGCGCATAGCTTCGGCCAGTACGTCATCTCCGTGTTGAAACTTGATGTCGTAGCCCTGCCGGTTCAGCTCTTCTAGGTCATTGGATTTCTTATCGGGGCTGTCAAACTCCATATCAAAGGCTATCACCCGCGCCCCGGCATTTGTCAGGTTGCGCACTACCCGCGCCCAAACTGCGTCACGGGGGTAGGGCCAGGAGTAGGGGATCAGCCGCCAGCTCTCGTCGTCCACATCCACCAGCACCACCTTCAGGCTATCCCGATCTATGGGAGTGCGGGCCGTCCTGCCCGCCAGCGGGCCCCTGATCTGGGCAAAGGCGAAATCCAGCAGCTTGTAATTGGGCCCATTAAACAGCCCCATGTAATACAGAAATACGGTTACTAAAATGGATGCGCCGGTCCACAGAAGACCGGCGCCGTGGGCTAAAATTAACTTTTTCAGGTCCAAGCTGTTGGCTGTTAAAATTTATACCGCAGGTTAGCCGAAATGATCGAGCTGGGCACCGATTCGCTGCCACCGTCCGGCAAGTCCACCGTCTTGGTACGGAAATCGAAGGTGGTCATCAGGAGGAGCTCCTTGGTGATCTCATATTCCAACCCGCCCTTGATCCCCAACCTGGTGAAATTGGGCGGCTTCGAGGCGCTATTGCTACGGTCGGAATTACTCGTCAGAAACGAGAAACCGCCCCTGGCATTGAGTTTGAGCGCCGGTAACCGGTAGATCAACATCAGGTCCAGGTTGAACAAGTTCTGGGCTATCATCCCCGGGCTCACCACCACCGAATCTTCCAGGATGTCCTCACCGGCGCCGAACTCTGAGGCAGTGGTTGACAGTGATAAGCTGGTGCGCAACCGGTCGCTGATCCGGGAATTCACACCGATGGCGGTGGCGCGTGAAATGGCCCGCGGTGACCGGGGCGTAGTGTACAGTGGATCCCCTGTTATCCGGTCGGTGTAATCATCGGCGATGTCGTTGCGGGAAATATTCAGGCTCAGGTCATGACGGGAGCCCAGCAGCTCCAACTGGTAGGTGAAGCCCAAGTTTAAACTCTTGGTGGTGGTGCTTTCACGCCGGTCAATATAATTAACAGTATCGGTGCCCGACACAACAGCTACCGTATCCAGGGTGGTGACCCCATTTTCGCGGGTGTACGACCTGGTCCCAATGGAAAAGGACGGCAGCCCCCGGCCCAGGTTGATATTGGCGCTTAGATTGGTGGTGACCGTGCTGGTGATCGCCTCACCCGGCTGTTTGACGATGTCGTCATTCGTGGTCCGGTACTTACCCGACAGCATCAGCTTGTTGCGGAACAGCCGTAGCCGGTCGGAAATCGACCTCACCTTGACGTTTTTCTGGATGTTGGGATTGGCCAGCGAGTTGAACTCCGGCCCCACCTGCCGGTATTCCAGGGTAATGAAATTGCGCAGGTAGTTCAATTTCATCGATGCATGATAAGCCATAGAAGGCATATTCAAAATCGCCCCTACCCGATTGGTGTCCAGCCCGAAGACATCGATAGGTACTAACGGCACCTGGTTGGCGTTGATATGGAAATACTCCTCATAGTCGCCGGGGTCCACTGGAATATCATCAAGCGATATGCCGTCTACGCCTCCGATAAATCCATCAACAGTATCGTCCCCGGGGAACATGGTATCAAGACCCTCTTTAGTCAGCACCGGGTCCCAAATATTGTTATTGAGCATGCTCATGGCAAAGCCGGACTGGATCACAAACCGCCGTTTATTGAACGCCAGGGTCAGGTCGCTGCCCACCACCAGGTTGTCCTTGGGGGATCGCCCGGTCCAATTACTGTCGGGCAGGTTATAGGTGAATAGGCCGGCGTTATCCCGGGCTGCACTCTTGATGTCCTCGAAGGTGACTACCCGCGTATTCCCGCTGGTCGGTTCAAAATCACTGAAGTAGTCCACCCCGAAAGTGGAATCGTCAATAGTAATCTCCCCGTCACCCAGCTCGGATAGCACTGAGGGAACATCGTCCTTGGCCTTCAGGTAAATAAAAGCCAGCTCGAAGTTTTGCCCTGAGCCGAAGCTGGGCCGCACCGCCAGCAGATTCCGGCGGAAGGAATAGCCCGACCGGGTAATCCTGAGCTCCGCAGTGTCCGGGCTGGTAATGAAGTAATCATTAACTTTGTAAGCGGACTCAGGCCGCCCCTGTATGACCCGTTCCAACTCACCTTTGACGATCCGCAGGTTGAAATATTTCAGGCGTAGGTCGGCGTCGTACCCCCGGATCCGCTTGCCGTCCAGGATGAAGCGGTTGATCCGCGGGGTGACATCACCCAGCCCCAACTTGAAAATAGACGTTGACAACGAGGCGGAATAACGGTTTCGCGCCGGCTTGAACGGATCCTCCTGGGTAGTCAGTCGCACATTGCTGCGCAGCTTCAACCAGTCCCAGCCACCCCGGTATGATAGTTTAAGATCCCCAACTTCCAGCACCCGCTTGTCAATGTCATCGCGCCGGAAGGCCGATACCACTTTCCCCGAGTGGCTATAGGTCCGTTCGGTGGTTAGCGAGGCGCTGGCGGCTACCAGGAAACGCCAAGCGGCCGGCTCCTGGGCCACACCGGAGAGGTTACTTACCCGCAGCTCCACCTGGTGACTCCCCTGGGCCAGTTTGCTGGGCAAATAGGTTACCAGGTCAGCGCTGATCTCCGCCTGGGCGGTCACGTCCCGGCCATCCAGTAACAGCCGGATCGACTCCTCATCCACATCTTCCACGTTGAACAAGGATACTGCGATCACTACCTCATCTCCCAGATAAATCTTCCTGGGAGTAGGCGACAATATCAGGATGGGCGATTCTTCCTCTTCTTCCAGACCGAACAAGGCCAGTGGGTCGAATGACATCTGCTCACCCCCGGCCAGCACCTGGATGAACACCGGGTTGAGCTGCGGCTCCTCCAGCGGATAAGCCAGCAAGCTCTCGTCGTCCAGGGTGGCCGCCAGGTAGTACTCCAGCCCGGCCTCCAGGACGTTTCCGGCGGAAATAGTGCCGAACCACAGTCCCCCGCCGGCGGCCGACATGGTCACCTCACTGAAGGCTGATGCGCCCGCTACGCGATGGAAAATCGACATGGCCACCACCGAACGTCCATCAACTTCCACCACCGCCTCCAGGGTTAACGGCTCACCGGCCACCACGTTCAACGGAACCTGGTGTAGGATATCGCCCTGGCCATAGAGATTGACGGACAGGCCGATAAGTAATGAACAAAGCGCTGCTGTTTTGCGGATGGCTTGGATAACTTGATCCCCTTCTGTTACAAGTTCACTCTGATAGAAAATAAAGTCAACAGGTTTTTACTGACAGGAATTCCCCAGAAATTAGACCTTTCCGGTCTACTAATGGCCAGTCGTGGGGCTAGGTTCAGTTTTTTATATCTTCCCCTTCGGCCGAATTTGTATCGATTAAAGCAAAGGGCTCAGGCTCGCCCGTGGGGCTACGCCCGGAGGGGCCGGCTCTTCGCTGATCCGCCAGCTGGCGGACTGATCGCTGACCAGTTGTCCATGCCAGAGACGTTTCCCCTGGCCAGGCTATCCCCAACGGAACAACAGCGGCCTGCACTTGTCATTTTCTACATTTCTCGATAAATTCTTGCGATCCAGGCTCACGTATTTAATTCTCAGGGGAAGGCCTGGTGCTATTGATAGATGATTATGACTTCCTTTATATTCCCATCGGCATCTTCCAACTGGATGTGCAGATCATTGATGGACTGATCTTCCACTCCCCCGGCTTCTTCCACTTCCACTTGGATGGCAGTGACGGAGCCGTCATCATTGAATATGCCGGAAACTGTCACCGTGGCCCCCACCGCGGGCGCGGGGCCGGCCCAGGTGGTCTGCTCATCTATGATCACCTGACCGTTGAATGCGGGATCGTCGCCTTGCCCTGGTGAGCCCTCCATAGTCAACAAGTTCTCGGCAACCGTCAGCAGCTCGCTCACCAACAGGACATAGGTTGTGACTTCAGTAGTACCGTCCGGGTTGGAAGTACCCACCTGGCCGCCGCCCACCTCGATCGTGCCGCCGCTGATCAGGTTTTCCACCTCGATCAGTCCACTGACGCCCAGGAAGATGTCGCCCAGCACCGGATCGGAGGTGACCCAGAAGTCGGTCCCTTTTACCGACGCCACCGAGGTGGGCGTACTGATCCGGAATTCCCCCCTGCGCTGATCGGAGACCTGGGCCCGCAACTTGCCGAACTGCATGTCGATCTGCTTGGATAACGCCCGGCTGGCGCCAGTCCCGAAGCTTTCTCCCCTGATAGTCAGGGTTGTGTTTTTCTGGATTCGCAGAATGCTCTTGTCATCGATGAACATGATCACGACGCTGCCATCGGAACCAGTAACGATTTTCTCATCCATGTTTAAGGCCGTACCTCGCTTCAGGGGGTTTGTCTGGCCCTGCGGCGTGGTGAGAGTGACCCGGCCGCTCACTTTGGTGGTGAATGCGATCTTTTCGGCTCCCCAGGCACTAGTCAAAGCGATAAACAGGAGGTAGATTATGGTTCGTTTCATCTTACTGCACCTCCACGCTTAGAATGGTGATCTCGCCCTGCCCCAAGGCGGTGTTGAGGCTGTTAAGGCTGCTTAAATCAATTGATGCGCCGTTAAGGCTGATAACATCGTTGGGGACGAAGCCGGCCAGGTCGCCATCGACGGAGAAAACCGCCTGGAATTCCTCTTCCCCCATCACTGCCTGCAGGAATTGCAGCACGGGGCTCTGGGCCACTTCCTCTGAGGATGTGACCTCAACCGCAGGGGCAGCCGCCGTAGGGTCCAGAATCTTGAAGGCATATATGGGGCTGAGGATTTCTTCGTCACCGATGGTGGTCGGCAGAATTTTCATCACCTGCCAGGCATATACCAGCCCCGGTTCCAGATCGATGACGTCCGACGCGGGATACTGGAACGAGGTAACATTGCCTACCTCTTGGAATCCCAAGGCCTGATCCAAAGGCAACACGGTTTGGTCCTCGATGGCATCCTCCACCCCCGAATGTATGTCGCGGTCAAAGCGGGCCACCCTGATCCTGTAACTACACACTGCGCAGAGATCAGATTCCCATTGGAAAAAGGGGGTAAAGGTGTTTTCGATTGTATTCAGTGTATCCTCCAGCTGTCCACCTGGGCTGATCAGCTCCAGGGACACCGGATGGGCGGATACGACCACCCGTTCCCAGTAAGCCAGTTCGTTGCCCGTGGGATCGGTGATGGAGATAGAAAACTTGTAGTTACCATCAGGCAACCTACCGGTCTGGATGATCTGGGACTGCAACGCCTCCAGCTCCTCGAAGTCGATCGTTTGAATATCCTCAATTTTGATCGGGACGGCACCACCATCTCTATAGTGGAGTTCATCGGTATCAATATTCAATTCGGTATTGCTTACTCGCAAGGTGCCATCCAAATCAAACGGGTCGGTACTCACCGATAGAAACTCGTCGGCATAGGACAATCCCATAGGCGCAGAATCGATACTGATTGTGAATTTAATCACCACGCTGACCGGGTCACCCCCAATCGAGGATAACTCCATCGAGAACATCTCCACATCCGAAGCGCCCGTGCCCACATCGATACTGCTGACGTAGAACGTAATAAAATCGCTGAAACTTACATTCAGGTTTACCCCCTGGCCGCGGGCCTGATTACCAGCCAGCAAGGCCACCAGAAGCACTATCCCCAACGTTTTTTTCATCGTCCTACCCCTTCGTGTGCGGTTTACCCTTGGCGCTCGCCAGGGAAATTGTTTCGCTAGCCCGTCCAAAGTCCAGGCCGGTACAGTGCTATTTTAGGCATAATCCACCCGAAAGCATGTATCATAAGTCACAAATTTAGTTAAGATGATAAGTTATAGAAGAGAAAAACCCCTTGCGCAGCTGTAGACAAGGGGTTTTTAACGGTTTCCGGCGACGACCTACTCTCCCACCCTGCGCTAGCGGGCAGTACCATCGGCGCGGTGGGGCTTAACTTCCGAGTTCGGGATGGGATCGGGTGTTTCCCCCACGCTATAATCACCGGAAAAGGGATAGAGAACAGAAGCTGCGACTGATCGCAAGTGGATCAGGTCAAAGAAGAATGTTCAAGCCTCACGGTTTATTAGTACCACTCGGCTGAACACATTACTGTGCTTACACCTATGGCCTATCAACCCTGTAGTCTTCAGGGAACCTTCAGTCCCGATTGCTCGGGAAGGGAAATCTAATCTTGGGGAGGGTTTCGTGCTTATATGCTTTCAGCGCTTATCCCGTCCGAACATAGCTACCC